>JAZBPI010000102.1:0-10248 GCA_036351555.1 Pseudomonadales bacterium | reverse complement strand
GGGATCGCGCTGATCACGGGCGCGGGCAGCGGCATGGGCCGACTCGCGGCCCGACGCCTCGCGGCCGAGGGTGTGCCGGTCGCGGCCCTGGACCTGGACGAGCAAGGGCTCCTCGAGACCGCCGAGCGCCACCAGGGCATCCGCACCTGGCAGGTGGACGTGACCGACGCGTCGGCCGTCGAAGCGGTCGTCGACGAGGCCGAAGCGGAACTCGGCCCCATCGAGCGCCTGTACAATTCCGCGGCCATCATGCCCCTCGGGCGTCTGCTCGATCAGGAGCTCTCGCTCCTGCATCGCGTCATGAGCGTCAACTACGGTGGCGTGGTGAACCTGTCGCGGATCGTGCTGCCGCGCATGCTCGCGCGCGGGCGAGGCGATCTCGTGAACTTCGCCTCCATGGCCGGCTGGCTGCCGACGCTCTACATGGGTGCCTACGATGCCTCCAAGTTCGCCGTCGTCGCCTTCACGGAAGTGCTCTACCACGAGAACCGGAATCGCGGCGTGCGCTTCGCCTGCGTCTGCCCGCCGCCGGTGAAGACGCCGCTGCTGGATCAGGCCCGGGCTTCCGTATGGCCGAAGTTCTTCGACAACACGCCGCACCTGGAGCCCGGAGAGGTCCTCGACGCCATCGATCGGGCTCTCGACGCCGGGGAGTTCTTCGTCTTCCCGGGACGGCAGACGAAGCTCGGCTGGCGCATGCGCAGATTCTTCCCGAACCTGCTGTGGAAGCGCATCCACGAGATCGAGGGCGTCTGAGGCGTCGCGCGCGCCGCCAGATCCACTGTGGGGGAGCAGCAGTCCATGGAGTTCGAACACCTCTCGGTGACCCGCGACGGTCACGTGACCCTCGTGCGTCTCGAGCGGCCGGACCGAGCGAACGCCCTGTCGCGCGCCCTCATGGGCGAGCTCATCGCCTGCGCCCGGGCCTTTCATGACGATCTGGACACGCGCGCCGTGGTGTTCACGGGAAGCGGTCGTCACTTCTGTGCAGGGGCCGATCTCTCCGAGCCCCGCAACCCCGGCGCCACCCGCCTCGAGGCCCGGCGCGCCAATCGCCTCGGACGCTCCCTCGTGGAGGCGATCCACGGCATCGAGGCCATCACCATCGCCGCGATCGAGGGCGCCGCGCTCGGCGGCGGCGCCTGCATCGCCACGGCCTGCGATTTCCGCATCGCCGGGGCGGGCGCCGTCGTGGGCTACCCGGAAATCGATCTCGGCATGAATCTCCAGTGGGGTGCCCTGCCGCTCTGCGTGCGCCTCGTGGGTCCGGCGCGGGCCAAGCGCATGATCGGCCTCGGCGCCCACCACGACGCGGAGGAACTCCTGCACTGGGGATTCCTGGACGAGCTGGTGGCGACCGGCGACGCGCTCGAGCAGGCGCTGGGCCTGGCGCAACGCTGCGCTGCCAAGGCGCCCATGGCGCTGCAGATGATCAAGCAGAGCGTGAACGCGGTCTCCGATGCCCTCGACGCCGCGGTCATGCACATGGATGCGGACCAGTGGGCCCTGACCGCCGCGAGCGCGGACTTCGCCGAAGGCCTCGCCGCCTTCCGGGACAAGCGCCCGCCCGCCTTCCGCGGCGACTGAGCGCAGCGGAACGACACCTCGATGCTGCAACTCTCCGCCGAAGACGCCGCCGCCGTCCTCCTCGTCCAGGAGGCGGAAGAGGCCGGCCTGCGCCTGCCCGTTCCGCCGCTCTCCGGAGACCTGGACGACGCCGGAGACGCGACGCTGCTCGTGGCCCAGGCCCGCGCGCGCATCGACGCCGATCCCCACCTGGCCCGCATCCACGGGCGCCGCGCCTGGCTGACGGCCGCCCGACCCGGTCTCTGGCTCGCCCTCCCCGCGGCCCTGGCCGGCCTCTTCACCACGTCCCTGGCCTCCGACGGCCTGCTCAACATCCTCACGCCGCCGCTCCTGGGGCTCGTCGCCTGGCAGCTCGTCATCTATCTCAGCCTCGTGCTGCGCACCCTGCCCGGCCTCCGCGGTGCGGCCCGCGCCCCGCTGCGGGGTCTGCGGCGCACCCTGGCCAGCCTCGCTGCGCGCGCGGCGGGCCTCGGCCTCCGACTCGGGCGGGACCGGGGCGCCGCGACGCTGCAGACCCTGCCCCTGACCTTCGCCCGTCGCTTCGCGACCGCCGCGCCGACCCTGGTCGGCGCACGGCTGGCCCTGGCCCTGCACGCGGCCGCAGCCGCCTGGGCCGGGGGCGCCATCGTCGGGCTCTACCTCGACGGACTCGGCGTCGCCTACAGCGCCTACTGGGAGAGCACCTTCCTGGGTCCCGATTGGGTGGCCGCGACCCTCTCCGTGCTCCTGGCACCGGCAGCGCTGCTCACGGGCATCGCCCTGCCGGATGCGGAGGGCCTGGCCCGCATGGCGTCGACACCGGTGCCCGCCGCCCCCTGGATCCATCTCTGGGCGACGACCCTGGCCCTGACCGCCGTGCTCCCGCGGCTCGGTCTTGCGGGGCTCGCGCTGCTGCGCAGCCGCCGCACGACCCTGAGCTTCGATCCCCGCACACCCTGGCTGCAGCGCACCCTCGCGGGCCTGCGCGGCCACGCGCTGCGCGTGCGCCTGCAGCCCATGGGCTATCGTCCCGAGACCGCCTCCCTGGAGCAGCTCCAGCGCAGGCTGCAGACGACCTTCGGCGCCCGCATCGATCTGCAGCGCAACGATCCCTTGCCCTGGGGGGCGGATGCGCAGGCCGTGACCATCGGTGACGCGGAACGCCTGGTGCTGCTGCTGAATCCCGCGCAGACGCCGGAGGACGACGTCCACGGTCCGCTCCTCGCACAGCTCGGTTCGCGGGTCCCGGTCACCGTCGCCCTCGACGGCGCGGCCTATCGCACCAGTCCGGAGCAACGCGCGAGCCGCATCGCGGGCTGGCACCAGCTCCTCGAGCAGAGCAACACCGACAGCCTGACCCTGGACGCCGCATGAGCGGCGTCGACGTTCGCCTCGTCCTGATCTCGCACACGAACGTGGGCAAGACCTCCCTCGCCCGCACGCTGCTGCGCCGGGACGTGGGCGAAGTGCTCGACTCCGCGCACACGACCCTCGAGAACCAGCTCCACGAGCTCGCGCACACGCCCCAGGGCGATCGGCTCCTGCTCTGGGACACCCCCGGCTTCGGCAACTCCGCCAAGCTCCGCGACCGCCTGCGCAGCGAACGCCGCCCCGTCGGCTGGTTTCTCGGCGAGGTCTGGGATCGCGCCACGGACCGCAGCCTGTGGTGCGCCCAGCAGGCGATCCGCGCGGCCCGGGACGACGGCGACCTGATCCTCTATCTGGTCAACGCCTCTGAGGATCCGGAGTTCGCCGACTACATTGCCGCCGAACTCGAGATCCTCGAGTGGCTCGAGAAACCCGTCATCGTCCTGCTCAATCAGCTGCCGCCACGCAGCCGCCGCGCCGAGCGCGAGCGTCTGGAGGCCGCCTGGCGCAGTGCCGTCGGCCGCGGACCGGTGCGCCGCGTGCTGGCGCTGGATGCCTACGAACGCTGCTGGCTCGACGAATCGCGACTGCTCACGGACGCCGCCGCGCTCCTCGAGGCAGAGGGGCGCAGCGCCATGGAGCGGCTCCTGCCCCTGTGGCAGGCCGAGCGCCTGCAGCGCTTCGACGCGGCCCTCGAGGCCGTGGCCGGCGTCCTCGCGGACATCGGCTGCGACCGCGAACCGCTCGGGCGCGGGCAGCCCGGACGCCTCGGTCGGGTCGCGGCACTGCGACGCCTGACGGGGCGGCTCGAGCGCAGCGTCCGCCAGCTGGACGAGACGCTCATCGCCCTCGAAGGCCTCGACGGCGCCGCCGCCCAGCGCGTCTCCACGGCGCTGACGGAGACCCGCGCCCACGGTGAGCGGCCGAGCCCGACCCAGGGTGCCGCCGGCGGCGCCGTGGCGGGTGCCGCCGGCGGCGCCATGATCGACCTGCTGTTCTCCGGGCTCTCCTTCGGCTTCTTCACCGCCCTGGGCGCATCGCTCTCCGCCCTGGCCGGCTGGCGCTGGTGCTACCAGGCCGTGGACAAGCGGACCCTGGGCTGGTCGGCCGCCTTCGTCAAGGAGGCGACGATCGAGATGACCACGCGTTATCTCGCGGTGATCCATCACGGCCGCGCCCGAGGCCGCTACGAGGGCGTCGCGCTCGACTCCTGGCGGGAGCCCGCCGTCGAGGCCGCGACCCGGGAGGCGGCTGCCATCGCCCCGCTGGCCGACGACCTCGACCGCCTGAGCCCGGATCGCACCCTGGTCCTCGACCACGCGCGCACGGCCGCCCGACGGGTCATCACCCGTGCGCTCGTCCAGGAGTATCCGCACGGCAGCTGGCTGCTCGATCATGAGCCGCCCGCTGACACGCCGGCGCGCGAGGCGCGCAGCGGCACGACCGACCCCGTGACCCAGGCGCGCGAGCGCGCCCCCTGAGGCACGACCACGACGGCAACGCAGGAGCAGGACGCACATGGGCAGACTCGAAGGCAAGGTCGCGATCGTGACCGGCGCGGCAAGCGGCATCGGTCGCGGGACCGTGGCCAAGTTCATCGCGGAAGGCGCGCAGGTCGTCGCTGCGGATCTCCAGGACGACAAGGGCCAGGCGCTGCTCGACGAGTTCGGTGACGCGGTGCGGTTCATGGCCTGCGACGTCGCCCACGAGGACGAGATGGCGGCGCTGGTCGCCCTGGCGACGGACGCCTTCGGGCGCCTGGACTGCATCTTCAACAACGCGGGGTTCGGCGGCGTCTCCGGCGCCATCGAGGAGACGGATCTCGACGGGCCCTATGTGCGCACCCTCGACGCCATGCTCAAGGGCCCCCTGCTGGGCATGAAGTACGCCGTGCCGATCATGAAGGCCCAGGGCAGCGGCAGCATCATCACCACCGCCAGCGTCGCCGGCCTCATGGGCGGCTACGGCCCCCACGTGTACAGCGCGGTCAAGGCCGGGGTCATCGGTCTGACGCGGTCCGTCGCGCGCGAGCTGGGCCCCTTCGGCATCCGCGCCAATGCCATCTGCCCCGGCGGGATCGCGACGCCCATCTTCGCGGGGCGCATGGCCCAGGACGCAGGCGGCAACGTCGATCACGCCGGCGTCGTGCGCCCCTTTCTCGCGCTCATGCAGCCGATCCGCCGTGCCGGGGAACCCGCGGACATCGCCAATGCCGCCTGTTTCCTCGCCAGCGACGAGGCGTCCTTCATCACCGGTCAGGCGCTGGTCGTCGACGGCGGCCTGACGACCGCGTCGCCCCTTCCTCCGGACGGCAGCGAGGGGGGCCTCGATCTGCTCGCCCAGGCGCTCGGCATGGAAGACATGAACGCCATGGACGGCGTGCTCCCCGAGCGGCGCCGGGACTGATGCAGGCCGCGCGGCGCGCTGGCCCGGGGGAACCCTTCCCGTGACGCCCGAACAGCCGTCCGGCGCCCTGCGCTTCGGCATGCTCGGCTGTGCGCGCATCACGCCCGCGGCGCTGGTCTATCCCGCCGAGTCCATGAACGAGGTGGTCCTCGCCTGCGTGGGTGCGCGGGACCCGGTCCGCGCCCGGGCCTTCGCGGCCGAGCACCGCATCGAGCGGGTGGCCGAGGACTACCGCGCGGTCGTCGAGGATCCGGAGGTCGACGCCGTCTACATCCCGCTGCCCATCACCCTGCACCGCCCCTGGGCCCTTGCCGCCCTCGCCGCCGGCAAGCACGTGCTCTGCGAGAAGGCCCTGACCTGCAACGCAGCGGAAGCCCGGCAGCTGGCCGAGGCCGCGACCCGCGCCGATCGCGTGCTCATGGAAGCCTTCCACTACCGCTATCACCCGCTCTTCGAGCGGGTGCGGACGCTGCTCGGACAGGGCGCCATCGGCACCCTGCGCCGCATCGAGGGGCGCTTCTGCGTCCCGCACATCCCGGAAGGCGACATCCGCATGGACTTCGCCACCGGCGGAGGCGCCCTCATGGATCTCGGCTGCTATCCCGTCCACTGGCTGCGCCACGCGACCGGCCGTGAACCCGTCGTCCGCGCTGCGCGGGCGCGCACCGGTCCCGAACAGGTGGACATGGTGCTCGACGGGGCGCTGGTCTTTCCCGCTCGCGAGGCGGGAGAGGCGACGATCGAGGGGGCGATCCACTGCAGCATGGATCCCGGGGACGAACTCGAAGCCCGCCTGACCCTCGAGGGCGACGGGGGCATGCTCACGGTAATCAATCCACTCGCGCCTCAGGCAGGACACGAGCTGCGCCTGGACAACGCGCAGGGGGAGCTCCGCGAGCAGATCGACCGGACGCCGAGCTATCGCTATCAGCTCGAGGCCTTCGTCGCCGCCGTGCGCGGCGCCCCGACGAATCTCACGGACGGCGAGGATGCCGTGCGCAACATGACCCTGATCGATGCGCTCTACGAGGCTGCCGGGCTGCGCCTGCGCGGGACCTGAGCGCCGCTCAGCGACGGCGCCGGGGCTCCCGGGCCTCGATCTCGAAGGCGCTGGAGACCATCCAGTCCTCGTCTCCGTAGGCCGGGTCCAGCTCGGCGAGTCGCGCGCGCACCTCGGGGCAGACCACGTCCTCGATCACGGAACCGCGATCGGGCCAGAGGCGGAACTTCACCCGGTAGATCTCGCGCCCCTCGACATCGCCGATGCGCCCCTCCGCGGACGGCGGCTGCACGTGGATCCCGGGAAACTGCACCCGGCTCGCCGCCACCAGCGCATCGACGACGCCGATGATCCGGATCCGTGCCTGGGCATCGCCACGCAGGTGCACGTCCATGAGACAGCGCAGCTAGCCCGAGGGGTAGGCGATCACGTTGGTGACGCTGCGGTTCGGTACGTGAACGAGTGCACCCTGGGGATTGCGCAGCGTCGTGACGCGCGGCCCCACGACCTCGACCCGTCCGCTCTGGCCGCCGATGGCCACCATGTCACCGACGGCGAGGAGGTCCGCGAAGATCAGGGTCAGCCCGGTCACCACGTCCTGCACCACGCTCTGCGAGCCGAAGGCGACCGCGAGGCCGAGCACCGAGGCACTGGCGAGGTAGGCCGCGAGGGGCACGCCCAGCTCCGTGAGCACGAAGCCGCTCGCGCCGAAGTAGATGGAGAAGACGGCGGCGCTGATGCCGAGGCCGAGCACGGAGTTGACCTTCGGCGTCATGCGCCCCCGGGTCTGCGCCGCGCTGCGGCCGACGCGGCGCAGCAGCAGGGCGACCCCGTGGCCCTCCAGGGCCAGGCCGAGGGCGACGGCGACGCGCTCGACGCTGGACGCGTCCGCGAACCAGTTCAGGAGATCGGCGGGAAGCAGCTCATGCATCGGACGCCGCCGCGCGCGTGCCACCTCGCGTCACGCGGATCGTGAAGACCAGGGGTCGACCATCGACGTCGACCTCGAAGCGATGCCCCGCGCCCATGGCCGCCGCATCGTCCGGGGCAGCCGCCTCGAACACCGTGGCGAGCGTTTCGCCGGCGACGAACTCCGCATGGGTCTCCAGCGCCGCGCGCAGCTCCGCATCGCAGGCGAAGCGGACGGCGATGCGGTCGGCGACATTGAGATCCGCCTCCTTGCGTGCCCGCTGGATCCGGTTCACGGCCTCCCGCGCGAGACCCTCGCCGGCCAGCGCCGGCGTGATCGCAAGGTCGAGATCGATGCTGATGTAGCGGTTCGAGAGCGCTTCCGTGTCGGCCTGCGCCTCGCGCAGCACCTCGATGTCCTCGCTGTCGAAGCGCTCGCCGTCGAGCTCCAGGGATCCGGATGCCGCGAAGGCCTCGAGCGCGTCGGGCCCCAGTTCGCCGATGCGGGCCTGGAAGGCCTTCATGCGCTTGCCGAGGCGCTTGCCCAGGCGCTTGAAGTTCGGCCGCGCGTAGAGACGGATGAAGGCGGCCTCGTCCGTGCTGTACTCCACGCGCTTCACGTTGAGCTCCGCGGCGAGGTAGGTCTCCAGACCGCGGATCTCCTCGAGCAGCGCGGCGTCGCGATGGATCACCGTGAGGCGGGCGAGGGGCTGACGCAGGCCGACCTTCTTCTCCTCGCGTTTCTGCCGCCCGAGGAGGATCACCTGCTGCATGCGGTCGACGGCCTCCTCGAGGCGCGCATCGATGCGCTGTGCGTCGGGCTCGGGATAGGGGCACAGATGCACGGACTCCGGCAGGGCGACGTCCTGGGCACCGCCGAGGCCGCGCAGTGCGCGGAAGAGCGTCTCCGACAGGAAGGGCGCGAAGGGCGCCATCACCTGCGACAGCTCGAGCAGGCAGCGATGGAGCGTGGCGTAGGCCGCACGCTTGTCCCCATCGTCGTGCTCGCTCCAGAAGCGCGGTCGATTGAGGCGGATGTAGACGTTGGTGAGCTCCTCGATGAACTCGAAGAGGCGCGGCACCACGTTGTAGAGATGGTAGGCCTCCATCTCCGTGGCCACGGTCGCCTTGAGCGTCTGCAGGCGCGACAGGATCCAGCGATCGAGCACGGTCGCGGGCTCCGCGAGCCCGTCGCGGGCAGGACAGAAGCCGTCGATCTCCGCATAGGTGGTGAGGAAGTTGAAGGCGTGGTACCAGGGCAGGAGCGCGCGCCGCGTCATGTCGCGGACGCCCGCATCGGTGAAGCGCTGCTCCTCGCCACGCACCAGGCCGGAATTGATCAGATAGAGGCGCAGCGCATCGGCGCCGTACTCCTCCATGAGCGCATCCGGGGCCGTGAAGTTGCGCTTCGACTTCGACATCTTGGTGCCGTCCTCGGCCAGCACCAGGCCGTTGACGATCACGTTGCGGAACGCCGGCTTGTCGTAGAGCGCCGTCGCCAGCACGGTCAGGGTGTAGAACCAGCCGCGCGTCTGGTCGAGCCCCTCGGCGATGAACTCCGCGGGAAAGCCCGCCTCGAAGACGTCCTCGTTCTCGAAGGGATAGTGCAGTTGCGCATAGGGCATGGAGCCGGACTCGAACCAGCAGTCGAGCACTTCCGGCACGCGGCGGTAGATGCCCGCCTCGCCGTCGATGGTGAAGGTGAGCGGATCCACGTGTTCGCGATGCAGATCCTCGACGCGATGGCCGGTGTAGGCCGCGAGCTCGTCGATGGACCCCACGCAGACGACGTCGCCGGTGGCATCGTTGACCCACAGGGGCAGCGGCGTCCCCCACACCCGGTTGCGCGAGATCGCCCAGTCGCGGGCGCCCTCCAGCCACTTGCCGAAGCGCCCGTCCTTGATGTGCTCGGGCACCCAGTGCACCGATGCGTTCGCGGCGAGCAGGCGCTCGCGCAGGGACTCCACCTTCACGTACCAGGAGGGGATGGCGCGGTAGATGAGCGGCGTGTCCGAGCGATAGCAGTAGGGATAGCTGTGGACGATCACGTCCTGCTCGTAGAGTGAGCCGGCCTCCTTCAGGTGCCGGATGATGTCGCGATCCGCTTCCTTGACGTGGCGCCCCGCGAAATCGGACACCTCCTCCGTGAAGGTCCCCTCGAGGGTCACCGGCACCACCAGGGCATCGATGCCGTGCTCGCGCAGGACGCGATAGTCGTCCTCGCCGAAGGCCGGCGCCTGATGCACGAGTCCGGTGCCGTCGTCGTCGGTCACGTAGCCGTCGGTGACGACGCGGAAGGCGCCACGCGCTGCTTCGCCGGCGAAATAGGGAAACAGCGGCCGATAGCGGCGTCCGGCGAGATCCGCGCCCTTCAGGCGCTCGAGGATCTCGAGCTCGTGCCGCTTTCGATAGGCCTCGAAGCGCGCCGACGCGAGATAGAAGACGACGCCGTTGCGCGTGTCGCGCACCTTCAGGTAGTCGAGCTCGGGGCCGACACAGACCGCGAGATTCGACGGCAGGGTCCAGGGCGTCGTGGTCCAGACGGCGAGGTAGGCGTCCTCCTCCTCGAGCTCGAGGAGCACGGTGATCGCGGGATCCTGCACTTCCTTGTAGTTCAGCCCCGCCTCGAAGTTCGACAGCACGGTGCCCAGCGCCGTCGACACGGGCACGACCTTCAGTCCCTGATAGACGAGATCCTTCTCCCAGAGCTGCTTGACCACCCACCACACGGATTCCATGAACCAGGGGTCCATGGTCTTGTAGTCGTGGTCGAAGTCGACCCAGCGGCCCAGGCGCGTGATCGTGCTCCGCCACTCGCTCGTGTAGCGCTGGACGATGGCGCGGCAGGCATCGTTGTAGCCCTGCACGCCGAGCTTCTCGACGGCCTCGAGGGCGCTCATGCCGTGCTGCTTGTCGATCTCGTGCTCGACCGGCAGGCCGTGGCAGTCCCAGCCGAAGCGCCGCTGGACGTAGCGCCCCTTCATGGTGAAGTAGCGCGG
>JAZBPI010000101.1:0-52910 GCA_036351555.1 Pseudomonadales bacterium | reverse complement strand
AGGTGTTCTGGCCGCGGCCGGCAGAAATGCCCTTGGAGACGATGACGCTCTTGGTGTTCTTGCCCACGTGGATCATCTTGGTGCCGGTGTCCGCCTGCTGGGCGTTGTTGCTCAGGGCGACCGAGTAGAACTCGCCGATCGAGTCGTCGCCCTTGAGGATCACGCTGGGATACTTCCAGGTAATGGCGGAGCCGGCTTCCACCTGGGTCCAGGAGATCTTCGCGTTCTCGTGCGCCACGCCGCGCTTGGTGACGAAGTTGTAGATCCCGCCGCGCCCGTGCTCGTCACCCGGATACCAGTTCTGCACCGTGGAGTACTTGATCTCCGCATCCTTGAGGGCCACGAGCTCGACCACCGCGGCGTGGAGCTGGTTCTCGTCCCGCTGCGGCGCCGTGCAGCCTTCGAGATAGGACACGTAGCTGCCCTCGTCGGCGACGATGAGGGTGCGTTCGAACTGCCCCGTGTTCTGCGCATTGATGCGGAAGTAGGTGGACAGCTCCATGGGGCAGCGCACGCCCTTGGGGATGTACACGAAGGAACCGTCGCTGAACACGGCGGAGTTGAGCCCCGCGAAGTAGTTGTCCCGATACGGGACGACGCTGCCGAGGTACTTGCGCACCAGCTCCGGGTGCTCGCGCAGGGCCTCGGAGATCGAACAGAAGATGACGCCTGCCTCGGCGAGCTTGTCCTTGAAGGTGGTGACCACCGAGACGCTGTCGAAGACCGCATCCACGGCGACGCCGGCGAGCATCATCTGTTCGTGCAGGGGGATGCCCAGCTTCTCGTAGGTCCGGAGAAGCTCCGGATCGACCTCGTCGAGGCTCTTCGGCGCGTCGTCCTTGCTCTTCGGCGCGGAGAAGTAGGAAATCGCCTGGAAGTCGATCTTCGGATAGTGGACGTGGGCCCACTCCGGATGAGTCATGGTCAGCCAGTGGCGGTAGGCCTCCAGGCGCCACTCGGTCATCCACTCCGGCTCGCCCTTCTTCGCCGAGATGAACCGGACGACGTCCTCGTCGAGGCCGGGCGGCAGCGTGTCCGACTCGATGTCGGTGACCCAGCCTGCGTCGTAACGACGATTGACGAGGTCGTCGATGCGGTCGGCGTTGTCGCTCGCCGCGTCGCCTGCGGGGTCGCGTGCGGTCTCGCTCATGGCTGGTCCATCCCGGGGCAGAACATGCGCAGAGGCTAAAGGATACCGACCTCGTATTCAATACGAACGCGGTATACAATTGCCCCCTCACGGGAGATCCGCATGATCAGAATCGGCCGGCTCGCCGACTACGGCGTCGTCATCCTCCATCACCTGGGGCGCGTGCGGCCCGCTCGGCTGTCCGTGGATTCCCTGGCGGAACTCACGCACCTGCCCCTGCCGACGGTCCGCAAGGTGACCCGGTGTCTCGCCGATGCGGGGCTCGTCGTGTCGAAGCGGGGGCCGAAGGGGGGCTACCAGATCGCCCGTGCGCCTGCGGCCATCAGCCTTGCGGAGGCGATCACCGCCATCGAAGGCCCCATTGCCCTCACCGACTGCTGCGCCGAGGACGGCGCCTGCGAGATCGCCGATCGCTGCGATCTCGCCGGCGGCTGGCCCGGCATCAACACCATCCTGATGCGTGTCCTGGCACGGACCTCCCTCGCGGATCTGGACGGCTTCGGGCGCTCCGATCGTCCGGTGCCGCCGCCCCTGCGCGACCTTCTCGCCGTCCCCCTCCGCTGAGCGCCGGATCCAGCCACCGGGCACGGCTTCCCGCGGCCCCGGAACGGCTCTAAGCTCCGCGACGCGAACACCCTCGAAGACAGTGCAGACAACTTGAGCGCGAGCGCCACGCGTCCGACCCCGCCCGACGACGGCGCCTTCCCGTCCATCGCCGAACGCATCGCCGGTCCGGGATGGGCGATCCAGGAAGGCTTCGTCGCCCCGGAAACCTGCCTCGCCCTTGCCGCCCTTCTGCAAGCGCGCCACGACGCCGGCCTCTTCCGTCCGGCCGGAATCGGTCGGGGACCTCGCCCGAAACTCAGGCCGCAGGTGCGCAGCGATCTCGTCCACTGGATCGAGGACGCATGCCCGCCGACCCCTCTCCAGCACTGTCTGGATCGGCTCGAGGCCCTGCGTCAGTCCCTCAATCGCACCCTGTTCGCCGGGCTCACCGAGCTCGAGACGCACCTCACCCTGTATCCGCGAGGCGCCTTCTACGCGCCCCATCTCGATCAGTTCGCGACAACGACCCGGCGGCGGCTCTCCGTGGTGCTGTATCTGAACCGGCACTGGCGCCGCCCGGACGGCGGCCTGCTCCGGCTCTGGACCGATCCGTCCACGCACACCCATCGACCGCAGCCGGATGCACCCTGGATCGAGGTTCTGCCCGAGGCCGGAACGCTCGTGGTCTTCCGGAGCGCCGACTTCTGGCACGAAGTCAGGCGCGCGCGCCGAACCCGGCTGTCCTTGACGGGCTGGTTCCTGGTCGCCCCGGATCCGAACGCGCTCGTGCTCTGAGCCGCGGACGCCCCCGCACCGGGTCGGAACTCATGCGCCCGCGCTGCGCTGCCCGCGGATGTTGACGAGATTACCCAGGACGATGAGCGCCCCGCCTGCGAAGACCGCCGCTTCGAGCGGCTCGCCGTAGAGGAGCATGCCGACCACCGCGATCAGCGGCAGGCGCAGGAAATCCATGGGCGCGACCACCGTCGCCGGCGCGCAGCGCAGGGCCTGGGTGATGCAGAAGTGCGCAGCGATGCCGCACAGCCCCAGCACGAGGAGCCAGGGCGCGAGCGCCATGGACGGGAGCACCAGACCACCGGGCAGCGCGCAGAGCAGCGCCATGACCGCCTGCATCAGCGTCATCCAGAACAGGATGCACAGGGTGCTCTGGGTCGCCGACAGTTGCTTGGTCACGAGGACGTTGCCGGCAAACCCGATCGCCGCCAGCAGGGCGGCCCCATGGGCAGGCAGCAGTGCCGTGACGCCGGGGCGCACGATGACGAGGATGCCCAGGAAGCCGAGCAGCGCCGCCAGGGCACCGCTGCGCGTGATCGGCTCGCGCAGGACCAGGGGGGCGAGAAGGATCACCCAGATCGGCGTCGTGAACTCCAGGGCGAAGACCTGCGCCAGCGGAATGATCGCGAGCGCATGGAACCAGAGATTCTGTGCGGAGAAGTGGAGCAGATTGCGCAGGAGATGAAGGCCGGGCCGCTGCGTCGGCAGCGTGCGGAGCCCCCCGAGCGCCCAGGCAATGCCGAGGACCACGGGCAGTCCGATGAGGGAGCGATAGAGCATGAGCTCGAAGGTGTCGAGCTCGGCGGACACCTCCCGTCCCGATACGGCCATGGCGGAGAGGGCGAACAGACCCGCGCCCATCCAGAGCGCCGCAGCCACGAGGCGCGGCGGCGCTGACGCGACTGCCTGCGCCTCGGAGGCCGGACCCGCATCCCCGCTCGGGGGCTGCGCCTCGTCACGCGCTGTCCTCAGGGACCGCACAGGGTTCTCAACGTCCGAGCAGGGCGACGCCGGTCACGACGCAGAGGGTCGCGACGAGACGCAGGGCCCCGAAGCGCTCCCTCAGGACCAGCACGGACAAGAGGGCCGCGAAGAGCACGCTGGTTTCGCGGAGCGCGGACACGGGCGCCATGGGCGCCTCCGTCATGGACCAGATCACCAGCCAGTAGGCCAGGACCGACATGGCGCCGCCCGCCAGCCCCGGTCGCCAGTGCGCCGCGATCGCCGCCACGACCCGGCCCCGGCGCAGCGCCAGCGCGATGGCGATCATGGGCAGGGCATCGAGCGCGAAGAGCCACAGGGCGTAGGCGTGCGGACTCGTCGAGGCCCGGGCGCCCAGGGCATCGACCACCGAGTAGCTCGCGATGAAGGCGGCCGTGGCGAGCGCATAGAGGAGCGGCCGCGGATCCTTCCGCACCGGCATGGCGCCGCCGCGGAAGGCGAGGCTGATCACCCCGGCGGTCAGGAAGAGGACGGCGACGAGGGTCGTGCCGGCGAGCGGCTCCCCCACCCAGACCACGCTGACGAGGGTGACCAGCAGCGGCGCCGTGCCCCGCGCGAGGGGATAGACGTGGCCGAAATCCCCGGTTGCATAGGCCTGCAGCAGGAACAGCTTGTAGAAGGTGTGCAGCACGAGCGCAGCGGCGAGCCAGGGCAGGGCCGCGCCGCCGGGCAGGGGCACGAAGGGCAGACCGCAGAGCCCGACGACGCCGGCGCCGGTCGCCATGAGCGCGAGCGCCACCAGCGGGTCGGCATTGACCTTGACGAGCGCGTTCCAGCCGGCGTGAAGCAGGGCCGCGAGCAGCACCGCGGCCATGATGGTCAGCGACATGAGGAGGATACCCGAGCACCTGCGCCGGAATCCCGCGGGATCCGGCGCAGGCGGCCGCCATGAGGGACGGGCTGCGCGACCTCAGCCCGCGCGTTCGCGCAGATCGGGCAGCTGGTAGCCGTCCGCGTCGAGCTGGGCACGCACGACCTGCTTGTCCATCTTGCCGGTCGTGGTCAGGGGAATGCTCTCGACGAAGAGGACATCGCTCGGCAGCTGCCACTTCGCGAAGTGGGTCGCGCAGTGATCGATCACCGCCTGCTCGGTGAGCGCCGCCCCCTCCTTGGGCACCACGAGCGCGACGGGGCGCTCGTCCCACTTGGGATGCGGCTGCGCCACGACGCAGGCCTGGGCAACGCCCGGCATGGCGACGATGTGATTCTCCAGATCCACGGAGGAGATCCATTCCCCACCGGACTTGATCAGATCCTTCGAGCGATCCGTGATGATGAGGTACTGCTCGGAATCGATCTTCGCCACGTCTCCCGTGACCAGCCAGCCGTCGTGGAACTTGTCCGGCTGCGGATTGCGGAAGTACTCGGAGCAGATCCAGGGCCCCCGGATGAGCAGCTCGCCGAAGGCCTTGCCGTCGTGCGGCAGGGGCTTCCACTGATCGTCGAAGATCTCGATCTCGAGCCCGGGCATGAGCTGCCCCGCCTTCGCCTGGTTCGCCGCCCGCTCCGCATCGGAGAGCTCGAGGTCCTTGCGCTTGGCGATGCGCCGGCTGATCGTCGCCAGGGGGCTGGTCTCGGTCATGCCCCAGCCCTGCACCATCTCCACGTCGAGCGCATTCCAGAACCACTCGATGAGCGAGGCCGGCGGCGCGGAGCCGCCACAGGTCACCCGCTGCAGCGCCGAGAAGTCGAAGGCGTCGGGCTGTGCCTCGTAGGCCGCCCTGAGCCCCTGCCAGATGGTGGGCACACCGGCGGAAATGGTGACGCCCTCGTCCGAGATCAGCTGCGCGAGGCGCTTCGGATCCATGAAGCGATGCGGATAGACCTGCTTCATGCCGAGCATGCAGGCCACCCAGGGCAGCCCCCAGGCATTCGCGTGGAACATGGGCACGATGCCGCAGAGCGTGTCGATCGCCGACAGACCCATCACGTCGGTCATGGCAATGGTGACCGTGTGCAGGTAGTTCGAGCGATGGGTATACATCACGCCCTTCGGATGACCGGTGGTGCCGCTCGTGTAGCAGAGTCCGAGGGGGGCATTCTCGTCGATCTCCGGCCACTCGTAGCGCTCGGGCTTGCCCGCGATGAAGTCCTCGTAGTCGATGACGTTGGGCAGGGTCGAGGACCAGCCCTCGAGGCCCGGCTCGGTCGCGACGACGAAGGTCTCGACGGTCGGCATGCGATCCTTCAGCGCCTCCAGCTTCGGCAGCAGGTCCGCATCGACGATGATCACCTTGTCCTCGGCGTGATTGACGATGTACTCGAGGTCCGCGTCCGAGAGCCGGATGTTCAGCGTGTGCAGCACCGCACCCATGCAGGAGATCGCGTGGTACGCCTCGAGATGGCGCGCACCGTTCCACATGAAGGTGCCCACGCGATCGCCGACCTTCACGCCGGCATCGGCCAGGGCGTGCGCCAGCTGGTGGGCGCGGGTCCGCGTCTCGGCCATGGTCTGACGCCGCACGCCGTCCGCGGTCGCCGTCACCACCTCGACCTCGGGCTGGACGGTCGCGCCCCGGTCCATGAGGCGGGACATCAGAAGGGGGGTCTGCTGCATGGTCATCAGGGATCTCCTCGATGGTGTCGGGGGCGTCGGTGCGTTCAGTCGGCACCCGGCGGGCGACGCTTGATCAGAAAGGTCATCTCGCCTTCCAGGACGCGCTCTGCACGCTGGTTCATCACGACGCTCTCCAGCGTCAGACGGCCGGCGGCACGTTCCGGCTCGAGCTGGGCGACGCGCAGCTCCGGATAGAGGCTGTCACCCCGGAACACGGGCTTGACGAAACGCGACCCCTGTCCGACGAAGGTCACCAGCGTGTCCTCGATCAGATAGGAGAAGTCGGAGGCCCCCGGCGTGGTGTAGAGCAGGATCTGCAGGGGATGGGCGAGAATGGTGGGAAATCCGCGCTCCCGGGCATATTCCATGTCGTAGTGGAGCGGATGGTTGTCGCCACTCGCGGCCCGGAACGCCGCCACCTCCGCGTCGCCGATGGTGCGCGACGGGATGTAGAAGGTCTCGCCGACCTCGAAGTCCTCGAAGTAGCGGGATCGGGGGAACTTGCGCTTGAGCATGGCGGCTCCCTGCGAAGGAACGGCCGGCAGGACCTGCCAGCCGCCCGGATTTCCGAGCCGCCGGATCATAGCGTGGTTCGGCCGGCCCCCAAACCGCTACACTCGCGTGCGCCGCGCTTCAGGAGCCACCCGTGAGCGACGACAGGTCTGGATCCCGCACCCCGCCGGACAACATCGGTGACCATCTGAGCCACGTGCCTCACGCCGCAGCGATCGGCATGCAGCTCGTGGAGTACCGCGACGGCGCCTGCGTCGTGCGGGTGCCCTACGCCGAGCACCTCGTGGGCGATCCGGATACGGGCGTCATCCATGGCGGCGTGATCACCGCCGTGCTCGACAATGCGTCGGGCATGGCCGTGCCGAGGGCCGACCTCACTCCGGCGCAGCGCGCCATCGCCACCCTCGACCTGCGCATCGACTACATGCGGCCCGCGCGGCCCCACGAGGACCTCATGGTCAGCGCGGAGTGCTACCAGCTCACCCGCTCCGTCGCCTTCATCCGTGCGCGCGCCTGGCAGGGCGAGGACGACGTGACCGTGGCGAGCTCCGTCGCGACCTTCATGCTCGGTGCGAACCGGGCCCCTCCGCCGGGCTTCCTCGGTGCCGACGACCGCCCGCAGACCGCGGGGCAGGAACCGTGAAGCTGCTCCGTGAGCTGCGCGCCGAAGGTCGGCAGCAGGACATGGGTGCCCTGGTCGCACGGATCCCCTACGCGCGCTTCCTCGGCATCCAGGTGGATCGCAAGGGCACGGAACTGACGACCATCCTGCCGTTCCGGCAGGAACTCGTGGGCAACGTGACCCTGCCGGCACTCCACGGCGGCGCCATCGGCGCCTTCCTCGAATTCACGGCCGTGATCCAGCTGCTCTTCGACGACGAATGCGTGCGGCTGCCCAAGACCGTCGACATCTCCATCGACTATCTGCGCTCCGGCCGACCGGTGACCACCTACGGGCGTGCCTTCATCACCAAGCATGGCCGCCGCGTCGCGAACGTTCGCGCCGAGGCCTGGCAGGAGGAGCACGACCGCCCGATCGCCATCGCCCACGGGCACTTCCTGCTCGATCCGGTGGACGAGGACGGCTGAGCCGCGCGTCGCAGCCGCGAGACACATCTGGGTCGTCAGGGCCCGTCGTCTTCCTCGACGCCCAAGCGCTCTCTCAGCAGATATCCGAGCAGGACGATGGCGATCAGCAACGCTGCGAGTACCACCGACTCCGCAAGGGCCCGACCGGGGGGCGCGGTGCGCGCAGCCGCCCAGAAGTGTGCTGCACAGGCAACGGGCACGAATACGGCAAGATTCGGCCATGCTCGCGTCGCGAGGACGCGCTTGTAGGCGAGCACCACCGAGCCCGCGGCCACGATCGTCGCAAGGGTATCCGGATCCATCCGCCCTTCTCTACTCGCTGCCGCCGCCCTGCCCCATGGCACCCGATGCCGCGCTGGTGGCCGCACCCGCACCGATCATGGAGACGCCGGCGACATGGGCCCCGGACATGACGCCGCGCGCCGACAACCCCACGAGTGTGGCGCCGGTGCCGATGAGAAAGCCCGAAACAGCACCCTGACTCGCCTCGACGGCCAATCCACCCCAGGAGAATCCACCGGTTCGGGCCGTGGAAACCGCATAGCGGGCGCCGCCCGCAAGCCCGCCCAACCCCGCGACCAGCGCCCCGCTGCCCAACTGGAGCGCGGCGCCCGATACCCTGTCGATTTCAGCCTTCGTCAATTCACGCATGACGCTCGACACCTCCACATGTTGCCGACAACCCTGCAGCTGGACTGCAGGGACGCCATGATGCCGAGATCAGAGGACAGGGCGACCCGGAGCGGAGATCGCCTACAGGAGGACGAGCAGTCGCCTGGTCCGAGCGCCCTGACTACGCGCTCCCCGGGGTGGCACACACTGGCGGAATCCTGCGAAAGCCCGTCCGGGACCCGGTCGCGCGATCAGCCGACGAAGGCGCGCTCGATCACGTAGTCACCCTGCTCGCCCTGGCTGGGGGACATGGCAAAGCCGTGGCGATCGAGGCAGGCGCTGCAGTCCTTCAGCATGGCCATGCTGCCGCAGACCATGGCGCGATCGACGGCCGGGTCGAGGGGCGGCAGACCCAGATCCTCGCAGAGCCGCCCGCTGTCGATGAGTTCGGGGATCCGGCCCTGGTGCACGAAGGGCTCCCGGGTCACCGTGGGGTAGTAGAGGAACTTCTGGCGGATGTACTCGCCGAGATACTCGTGCTGCGGCAGTTCCTCGCGGAAATAGTCCGCGTACGCGAGGTCGGCGACCTCGCGTACGCCGTGCACGAGCACCACGCGATCGAAGCGCTCATAGGCTTCCGGATCCCGGATCAGCGACAGGAAGGGCGCCATGCCGGTGCCGGTCGACAGGAAGTAGAGATTGCGACCGGGACGCAGGTCGCAGAGCAGGAGGGAGCCGACGGGCTTGCGCCCCACGAGCACGGAATCGCCGACCTCGAGGTGCTGCAGACGCGACGTCAGAGGTCCGTCCTGCACCTTGATGCTGAAGAATTCGAGCTGCTCTTCGTAGTTGGGGCTCGCGATGCTGTAGGCCCGCATGAGCGGCTTGCCGTCGACCTCGAGGCCGACCATCACGAACTGGCCGTTCACGAAGCGGAATTCCGATCGCCGCGTCGTGCCGAAACTGAACAGACGCTCGTTCCAGTGGCGGATCCACAGCACTTCTTCGGTCTGGAACGCACTCATGCGAACTCGACACCTCCGGGAGCAGGGGCACGGCCCGCGGGACAGGGCGCACGCCGGCGACGATTCTCGCCGGATACGCGCCCCCCGTCAGCCCCCGGAAGAGAACGAGTTCGCATCAGGTTATGCATGCTCGACCGAGAGCGTGATCAGCCCTGGAAGGCCGCGCGAGCGGGCTTCTCGGCCGGCGCTGCCTCGCCCTTCATCCAGGCGAGGACCGTGTCCGCATCGGACACCTCGAAGGGATCGGTCGGGCAGTTGTCGCCGAAATCGGGCTCGACGAACATCTTCTTGATGACGCCGTCCTCGACGACCATGGCGTAGCGCCAGGAGCGCATGCCGAAGCCGAGGTTCTCCTTGTTGACGAGCATGCCCATCTTGCGGCTGAACTCGCCGTTGCCGTCCGGCAGCATCTTCACGTTCTTGGCGCCGATGTGCTTGGACCACTGGAACATGACGAAGGCGTCGTTCACGGACAGACAGTAGATGTCGTCCACGCCCTGGGCGCGAAACTCCTCGTAGAGCTCCTCGTAGCGCGGCAGGTGCGTCGAGGAGCAGGTCGGCGTGAAGGCGCCCGGGAGGGCGAACACGACGACCTTGCGGCCCCCGAAGATCTCGTCGGTGGTGACGTCCTGCCAGCGGAAGGGGTTGTCTCCGCCGACGGCGGCATCGCGGACGCGCGTGCGGAAGACGGTGTGGGGCACTTTTTCCGGAACCATGAGCCTGGATACTCCCTGATGATCTGTGGTCGAGTGAAGCGAATGGGGGAATGGTGCGTCCAGGACGAAACCTGGACGAAACCTGGGCGCGCACCATACCCAGATTCACATCGAAATCAATGGGGCCTCATCGCCTGTCCACGCCGCTCGTCCCGGACGCGCCCTGCCTTCCGGGCCGGTGGAGCCTGACCCGCCCTGCGGCGCCCGCCGCCTTCCGACCGCTTGCTGAAACGGCCCTGGAGCAGACTGCCCGGGCGGCCTCAGCGCCCTCCGGCGTCGGGGAGCAGCGTCGGTGACAGCGGTGGCCGGCGTCCCCAGTCGCTCTCCGCATACTGGGTGGAGAGATAGGCGAGGATCGCACGCTCGTCGTCCTCGGGCAGCGTCCAGAGATTCTGGGTGCGCTGCATCCAGCGAATGACGGAGCGCCAGAAGGCCTCGTCGCCCCGCTGCGCCGTGACGAGACGATAGGAATGGCAGGCGCCGCAGTGGGACGCAACCTGCCGCCAGCCAGGCGCCACGATCAGGCCTGTGGCGGGATCGACGGTCTCCCCCGCGGCGGCGAGGGAGGCCAGCAGGGCCGCGGCGAGGAGCAGGCACCTGCTCGCCCGGCCCGGACCGCGCCGCTCAGGCACCGGTCTGCACCTGCACGGCGATCCGATGGGTCGCGTTGTTGAGATACCCCTTCGGATTCCATCCGGGCACCAGCATGGGCTGTGCCCGTCCCGCCGCGTCCGTGGCCCGCGCCCAGAGCTCGTGGTAGCCGGGCTGCGAGAAGCGCAGCTGCGTCTCCCAGTGCTGCCAGGCCAGACGATTCGCAGGCGGCGCGAGTCGCGTCGCTTGCCAGGTCGCGCCGAAGTCCGTGGACAGCTCCACGCGCGCCACGGCGCCCGCCCCGGCCCAGGCATGGCCCCGCACCGTCAATGCCCGGGCCGCATCGACCCGGACACCGGAGCGCGGGCTGGTGATCAGCGATTTCACGGGCATGGTCTCGATGATGCACAGATCCGCATCGGCGACCTGCGCCCCGGGGGCCACCGGGGTGCAGGGCACCCGGTAGGAGGATCCGCCCATCTTCTCGCCGTCGTGAACGCGGTCGCGGATCAGGATGTCCGTGACCCACTTGCCGCTGGCGGAGGCCGGGAAGCCGGCACAGACCAGGCGCAGCGGCGCGCCATGGACCGCCGGAAGCGGCTCGTCGTTCATGGCCCAGGCGAGCAGCGTCTCCGCCTCGAGGGCCTTGGCGATCGGGACCCCTCGCGAGATGACCTGCTTGCCCGGATCGCCGGACAGGTGCGTATCGGCCCCGACATAGCCGACGTACACGGCATCGTCGCGAAGATCGCAGGCCGCAAGGAGATCGCGCAGACGCACGCCCGTGAAGCGCGGACAGCCCACGGCACCCGTGGTCCACTGATTGCCGGGGACTCTCGGCCGGAACTCGCTGCGTCCGTTGCCGCCGCACTCCAGCGTCAGCTGCAGCGTCACGGGCTCGAAGCTGCGCTGCAGCTCGGCGATCGAGAAGCTGCGCGGCCGGCGGCAGGACTCGCCGTGCACGCGCAGGGTCCAGGTCGCGGGATCGACGCTCTGCGGCGGAATCCCGTTGTTGCGCACGAAGAGCCGGGCGGCCGGCGTCACCGCATCGTCGAGGAGATGCGCGGGCGTCTCCGCGTTCAGGGGCCGGTCATTGAGCAGGCGAAGGCCCGGTTTCTCCGCGAGGAGCGCATCGACGGGCTGCTCGCCCCAGGCCACCGGCACCAACCCGGCGGGCAGCAGGCCCAGGTGCGCGACGCGCAGCGCCATGGCCCCGGCGCCCAGGCGCACGCCCGCAGAGAGAAAGCCGCGTCGGGAGCTGAGCAGGTGCCCGGCCCGCTCCGGATCCGAGAGCAGCTCCGACAGACCGATCTCCCGCATCCTGCGCCGCCTGGTCATGGTCCTGCCTCCACTCAGCTGGTGCCGCGCGGCACGGCCAGCGCCGCCTGTGTCTCCGCGAGCCCCGGTCCGCCCTCGGCCACGACGGCACCGGCCGCAACCGCCTCGCTGCGCTCGCGCAGCGTCGCCAGGTTCTCGCCGTGATCCGACCGGCTGATCCGGTAGAAGGAAATGGTGCCCAGGGCGATCAGATAGAGCGCCGCCACCGTGGGTCCGTAGGCGATCCCGAGATCGAAGAGTACCTCGTCGGGCACCTCGCCCGGCGTTGCGCCGCGCGGGAAGGCGATGCGGTCGAGGATGACCCCGGCGAGGAGCGTGCCGATCCCCGACGTGGTCTTCTCCGCGAAGGTCCGCGCGGCGAAGAACAGCCCTTCCTCCCTTCGCCCGGTACGCAGTTCGCTCTGTTCGACGATGTCCGCGAGCATGGAGGACTGCACGATGCCGAAGGCGATGATGAGCGTCACTTCGACGGACTTGATGAACACCATCAGGGGCAGGAGCCCGGGCCAGTCGTTGTCCGGAAAGAGACCGGAGAGACGCAGCGCGATCGGCGTCACGCCCCAGACGATCGCCGTGAGATAGATCCCCATGGCGCTGTGCTTCTTGTCGAAGCGCCGCGTGATCCTCGGTGCCAGCACCGCCGCGGCGATGGCGGAGGCAAAGATCGACAGGGTGATCCACTGGATGTCCGCAGAGGTGAATTCCCAGAAGTAGGTGTTGATGTACAGATCGAAGTTGGTCACCACCCCGGCGCCGACCGCCGCGAACACGCCGGCCATGAACAGGGCCAGGAAGTTGCGGTTCGACAGGGTGACGAGCAGTTGCCGCGTCGTCTGCAGCGGCGAGAGCCCCGACCGCACCGGCGGCTTGCGCAGCCAGGGGATGTGCGGATGCAGGCCGATGGAGGAGACCAGGATCGAGACGAAGATCAGGACCGACGCGACCAGCCCGTAGGTGGCGTAGCCCGCCGGATTGAGTACCCCGCTCGGGAACTCCGGCGTGTCGACGAGGAACACGGCGAAGGCGAGGAAGTGCACCGTGAGGCCGCCGAACCAGCCGAACATGTAGCGGTAGCCGAGCAGCCGCGTGCGTGCGTCGTAGTCGTCGGTGAGCTCCGCGACGAGCGCCGTCGAGGGGATCTCGTAGAGCGTGATGAGGAAGCGGATCCCGATGGAGGCGCACACGAGCCACAGGAAGAGCGCGCGCTCGTCCGTGATGTCGATCGGCGGATTCCACAGGAAGTAGTAGAAGACCGCCACGGGCAGCGCCGCTGCATACATGAAGGGATGGCGCCGCCCCCAGCGCGAGTGCGTGTTGTCGGACCAGTAGCCCACCAGGGGATCGGAGACCGCGTCGAAGAGGAGCGCGATGAACAGCGCCAGCGCCGCCATGGACGCCGGAAGGCCGAGCACCTGGTTGTAGAAGAGCATGAGGAGAAAGGAGAAGCCGTTGTTCTTCACGCCGAAGGCGATGGAGCCGAGCCCGTAGAGAAGCTCCGTCGTGCGCGTGATCGGCGGTCGACCTGCCTGCATGCACCCGTCCCCTCGAAGCCCGGCAGCGGCATCAGCCCATGCCGCCGAGCAGGAATCCGGCGATCCTTATGGCAGGCGCCGCCCGGGGTCGCAAGCACCGGCACGGCTGCGTCGAGCGGATCGCCACGGCGCCCGCCATGCGATACTCGAGGCCTCACGCATTCCGGAGGGAGAGACCCGTGAAGGAGATGAAGCTCGGCCTGCAGCTCGGCTACTGGGGTGCGCAGCCGCCGAAGGGCACCATCGAGCTGGTCCAGACCGCGGAACGGCTCGGCTTCGACTCCGTCTGGACCGCGGAGGCCTACGGGTCCGACGCCCTCACGCCGCTTGCCTGGGTCGGCGCACACACCTCGAAGATCCGCCTGGGCACCGCCGTGTGCCAGCTCTCGGCGCGCTCCCCCACGGCCATGGCCATGGCCGCCCTGACCCTCGACCATCTCTCCGGTGGCCGCATGATCCTCGGGCTCGGCGTCTCCGGCCCCCAGGTCGTGGAAGGCTGGTACGGCCGCCCCTTCTCGCAGCCGCTGGCGAGGACGCGCGAGTACGTCTCGATCATCCGCAAGGTGCTCGCCCGGGAAGAGCCGGTCGCCAACGACGGCCCGCACTATCCGCTGCCCTACACCGGCGAGGGGGCCTGGGGCCTGGGCAAGCCGCTCAAGCCGATCACCCACCCGCTGCGCGCCAAGCTGCCGATCTTCATCGGCGCCGAGGGGCCCAAGAACGTCGCCCAGACGGCGGAGATCGCCGACGGCTGGCTGCCGCTCTACTACTCGCCCTACCGGAACGAGGTCTATGCGGATTCGCTGAAGCAGGCGCGTTCGGACTTCGAGGTGGCGCAGGGCATCGTCGTGAACATCACCGACGACGTCGCGAAAGGGCTGCTGCCCGTGAAGGGCATGCTCGCGCTCTACGTCGGCGGCATGGGCGCGAAGGACCGCAATTTCCACAAGGAACTGATCAGCCGTTTCGGCTTCGAGGCGGAAGCCCAGAAGATCCAGGACCTCTACCTCGCCGGCAAGAAGGAAGAGGCCATGCACGCCGTGCCGGATCAGCTCGCGGACGAGATCGCCCTGGTGGGCCCGAAGGAGCGCATCCGCGATCGCCTGCAGGCCTGGCGGGAGACGCCGGTGACCTCGATGCTCGTCTCGGCACGCTCGAGCGCGGAACTCGAGACCCTGGCGGAGCTCGTGCTCGGGGGCTGAGCCCCCTGCTCTCAGGGGCGCGCCAGCAGGGCGCGAAGCTGTACGGCCCAGGCGCCGCGACGGACGTCGCGGTCCGCCGCGGGCAACTCCGGCACGCAGCACAGGGCAGTGGCCGCGTCGGGCAGCGCATCGCCGGCGACGTCCGGGGAGGCCGCCGCCAACGCTGCGGCGCCCCGCGCCGTGGTCTCCACGTCCGCGGCCACGCGCACCTCGAGGCCCGTGAGATCGGCGATCGTCTGCACCAGGCGGCGACTGCGCGCGAGTCCCCCGTCGACGCGAAGAACGCCCTTCACGCCGAGCGCGTCGGCCACGTCCGCGACGCGCTGCGCGATCCCGTCGACGACCCCGCGGACGATGTCCGCCCGCTCCGTGTCCAGGCCGAGACCGTCGAGTCGCCCACGCACCCGGTCCGCCAGGTAGGGCGTTCCCAGGCCGGCCAGGGCCGGCACGAAGATCACACCGGGACGGCCCGCCGTCGCGAGGTCGTCGAGCGCCTCCACGGATTCCAGGACGCCGGTGCGCAGGAGCCACTCCACGGCCGCCCCGGCCGTGATCACCGTGCCTTCGACGCAGAAGGCATCGCCCCGGCCGACGCGCCGCCAGAGCGGGAGCGCGTAGGCTCCCTGCGGTGCTTCGGCAGGAGTCGAGCCCGTGCAGCGATCGAGCATGGCCGAGGTGCCGAGGGTCAGCTTCGCGTCATCCTCCTCGTGCACGCCCTGCGCGAAGCAGGCGGCCTGCTGATCGCCGGCCCGGGCCGCGAGCGGCACCGGCGCGCCCAGGTGACGGCGATCGACCTCGCCCACCACCGCGTCGCTGGCGACGACGTTCGGGTGCCAGCGCCGATCCTGGCCGAAGAGGGCCAGCGCGGGATCGAACCAGTCGCCGCGCTCCGCGTCATAGAGGCCGGTCGTACCCGCGTTGGAGGGGTCCGTGACGTGCACGGCGCCGCCGGACAGGGCCCAGGCGAGCCAGGCGTCCGGCGTCCCGAGGCGGAGGACGCCGGCCGCCGCGGCAGCAGCGACCTCCGGAACGGCCTGGAGCAGCCATTCGAACTTGGTGCAGGCCGCGAGCGTGTTCACGGGGATGCCGCTCTGCTGCAGGGACAGCACCCGCGCCAGGGTGCGTCGATCCTGCCAGCCGATCACGGGCGCGAGCGGTCGACCCGTCTGCGCGTCCCAGGCGACGACGCTGCTGCGTTGGGTGACGATGCCCAGCGCCCGAAGATCGCGGACGTCGCGCCCCGCCTCGGCGAGCGCGCGGCGCATGACCTCGAGGCTGCGGCGAAGGAACTCGTCCGCGTCCTGCTCGACGCGATCCGGGGCGGGCGTGGTCACGCTCAGCCGCGCGTAGGCCGCGCCGACGGATTCACCCGCCGCATCGAAGACGACGGCGCGGACTCCGGTGGTGCCCAGATCCAGCGCGAGGAGATGCTCAGCCAAGCGGAATCAACACGCCGGGGTTCATGAGGCCGTCCGGATCCAGCGCGCGCTTCAGCGCGCGCAGGGCGCGCACCCCCGTCGGTCCGAGCTCGTGGAGGAGCCAGTCCCTGCGCACCCGTCCCACGCCGTGATGGTGGGCGATGCCGCCGCCGAGCTCGACCGTGGCGCGCATGGCTGCGTTCCAGCAGGCGTCGTAGGCGGCGAGCATGCCGTCACGATCGGCCGGCGCCACCGCGAAACTGAAGTAGAGGTTCGCCCCGGATCGGTACGCGTGGGAGCTGTGCGCCGAGGCCGCGACCAGGTTCGGCACCTGATTGAGGGCATCGATCACGCCCGCGTAGAGCGCCGCGAGGCGCGACCAGCTGGTCGCGACCTCGATGGTGTCGACCACCAGACCCTGTTCGAAGAGCTCGCGCCAGCTCGGCACGCTGTTGCGATGCTCGAACCAGCGGTCCACCGCTGCGGGATCGGCCGGGGCGCCCTCCCGGGCGCGACAGAGCGCGGCCACGGACGCAGCCTCCAGTTCCGCGAGGGCGCGCGGGCCTTCGTGGAGGAAGATGAGCATGGCATGGCCCTTCGGACAGGCCCCCGAGAAGTGCCGCCAGGTCTCCCGTGCATCGTAGAGACGCACGACCGGGGGCCGCCAGCCCGCGACCATGAGGTCCCGGATCGTGTCGATGCCGGTCGCGAAGTCGGCGAAGTGGAACGCCTGGCGGACGCCGTGCTCGGGCTGCCGACGCAGGGAGAAGGTGACCTCCGTGACGATGCCGAGGGTCCCTTCGCTGCCCAGCAGCAGCTGCCTCAGATCCGGCCCGGCGGCGGCCCGGGGCGTATCCCGGGACCGGAAGACGCTGCCGTCGGGCAACACGGCCTCGAGCGCATAGACCATGTCCTCGGTGTTGCCGTAGGCCGTGCTGTACTGGCCGGAGGCGCGGGTCGCGACCCAGCCGCCGACGCTCGATCGATCGATGGACTGGGGCCAGTTGCCGATGGTGCAGCCTTCGGCGGCCACGGCGGCCTCGGCGTCGCTGCCGAGGGTGCCCGCGCCGAAGCGGGCGAGCAGATCCTGCCCGTCGAACTCCCGCATGCCCGTCATGCGGGCCGTGCTGAGCACCACCGCATCCGGCGAGGCGAGCACGCCGCCGCAGACGCCCGAGCCCGCGCCGCGGGGAATCATGGGCACGCGATGCGCCCGGCAGATGCGCACGGCTTCCGCAAGCGCATCGACGCCCGAGGGCGCGACGACGGCGCGCGGCGCAGGCCGGGCGTCCTGCTCACCGATGCCCGAGGTGGCGCCGACCCAGTCCTGGAGTTCGCTCCGTGCCCAGTAATCCCGGCCGTTTGCCTCGCGCTCGGCCTCGTCGGTGCTGACCGCGTCACCGAGCGCCGTCTTCAGTGCCTCGACGACGTCGTTCATGATCGCACCGCCCATGGTCTGCACGCGCTCATGGAGAGGTCACCGCTGCGGACTCCCGGAAGGACAGTTCGTCATCGATGCGCGCACGGACCGCCGCGATCTGCCGCGCCCGCTCCGCCTCGCTCCAGCCGAGCAGCGCGCCCATGCGCCGGGCGGCCGGTTCGAGGAGCGCCGCGCACTCCTGCGGACTGAACCATGCGGCGCGGGTCCGCCGATAGATCAGATCCTCGAGGCTGTGCGCCGCCTCCATGGACACGGACCAGTCGACCTCTCCGAGCATCACCTGGCCACCGGGCACCAGGGGTTCCGCACCGAGTTCGAGGACCGAGGCGGCTTCCGTGCCGTAGAGCCGCGCGAGACGCAGCGGCGCGCCGGCGGGCAGATTGCCGACCCCCGGCAGGCGCCGCGCCAGGGCTTCCAGATCGCCGTCGAAGGCGCCGCCGGGGATCGGCGTCGGACCGGGCGCCGCACCGAGGCTCCGGCCGGTTTCCCGGGCCACGGCGTCGAGCACGTCCTCGGCCATCTTGCGGAAGCCCGTGAGCTTGCCGCCGGCGATCGTCAGCATGCCGCCGGGGCCGGTCCAGATCTCGTCCTTGCGCGACATCTCCTTGGCGGCCTTGCCCGGCTGCGCGATCAGCGGACGCAGGCCCGACCAGGCCGCGACCACGTCTTCGGGACCGAGCGGCGGCACCCGGCAGTAGCGGGCGATGGGCTCGAGCAGGTAGGTGACGTCCTCGAGATCGATCTCCGGCCAGAGTCGTCGATCGCCGTGGTAGCTGGTGTCCGTCGTGCCGAGATACACCGTGTCGCCGTGCGGGATCGCGAAGATCGAGCGCTTGTCCGCCGTGTTCATCACCACGAGGTGCTTCAGCGGCAGACGCTCCGCCGGGAGCACGATGTGCACGCCCTTGGAGAGATGCAGGCGGCTCTCCTCGTCGACCTGCTCGAGGCGCGCCACCTCCTCCGCCCAGGGGCCCGTCGCATTGACCAGCGTCCGTGCACGTATGGCGATGCGCTCGCCGGAGAGTCCGCAGACGGCCTCGATGCCGTGGATGCGATCCCCCTCGCGGAGCATCGCCTCGGCACGCAGTTGGCTCGCCACGACGGCACCGGCGGCCCGGGCAGCACGCAGCGTCGCCAGGACGAGGCGCGCATCGTCCGTGAGGTACTCCCGGTAGACACAGGCAAAGGGGAAGGCCTCGCGATCGATGACCGGCTCCTCGCGCGCGAGCTCCGCCGTGTTCCAGGTGCGATGCAGGTCCCGCTCCTCGACGGCGCCGAGCTTCTCGTAGACGGTGATACCGGCCATGAACTTGAGCAGGCTCGCCCGCGAGCGGGCCGGCACCATCATCCAGCAGGGCTCGGCCAGATGCGGCGCCATGGCGTGCACTGCCTTGCGCTCGAGCGCCGTCTCGCGCACCAGGGCCACGTCGCCCATGGCCAGATAGCGCAGACCGCCGTGAATCAGCTTCGAGGAGCGGTTCGACGTGCCCGCGGCGAAGTCCTCCGCCTCGACCAGCGCCACGGACAGACCGCGCAGCGCCGCATCACGGGCCACGCCGGCGCCGGTGATGCCGCCGCCGATCACGAGCAGGTCGAACTCCGTCTCCGTGAGTGCATCGAGCAGGGGGCGGCGCTTGCGCGCGTCGAGGGCCGTGTCGTTCATGGGTCACCTTCTGCCGGGCTGGCGCCAGTGTAGGGGAGGTGCAGCGCGGCGGCGAACGTCGCGCACCCGGGCGGCCGGTTCAGAAGCGGCTGCGCAGGGCGAACTGGAAGGCGACGTCCGGAGCGCTCCCCGGGCGCAGATCCTCGAAGAACGCCGCTTCGAGACGCCAGGCGTCGCCCGGCTGCCAGCCCAGGCCGAGACCGCCCTGCACGCTCCAGCCCCCGACCTGGTAGAGGGCGCTGTCGACGAGCTGCGAGTGTGCATCGAGCTGGCCGCGGAGGGTCCAGGATGCGCCGAGCGGCAGGCTCACGGCCAGGGTTCCGAAGGCCGCCGCCGACGCCAGCTCGTCGCCGTAGACCGGCGCGTCGCCGCTGCGCAGGAGCCCCGCGTGCAGATGCAGGGTGCCCCCGACCGAGGCGAGCAGCCGGCGGTCGGAGAGCCCCAGCCCGAGCGCGACATCGGTGCCGCCGCTGCCGAGCAGGCCGTCGTCTCCGCCGGTCGGCAGTTCCAGATCCAGGCGCAGGGTGATGTCCCGATCCGGCGACGCGTGGAGCCGTCGCGCGACGCCGAGGCGCAGATCCCCGATGCCGGACAGGCTGTCCGACTCGCTGAAGCGGGAGATGCCATCGGCGACCCAGTCCATGCGGACGTTGCCGTTCGCGACACGGTCGCGACCCGCGTCGGGCAGACCGAAGACGTCGTGCCAGCTGTTGATGGGCGCATCCAGGAAACCCGTGCTGTGGCGCAGCACCGGGATCTCCAGCGCCACCGCCCAGCCATCGCCGAAGCCGCGCTCGAGCAGGAGCGAGGTCGTGAGCGTCTCCGCGTCCAGGTAGGCGAATTCGGACCCCCGGGTGTCGGAGGTGAAGTGGCTGGCCACTTCCACGAGCAGATCGAGCGCCGTCTCACCCGCCTCGGGCAGGCTCGCCGCGCGCGGACGCGGCAGCCCGAGCACGGCCGCCGTGGGGGCCGCGTTGCGCCAGAGAAAGGGCGCATCGACGGGGCCCGCCGCACGGCCATCGGCGGCCACGATAGCCAGCGCCGCGAACAGCGGGAGGCCGCGCAGCGCCGCGGCCATCAGTTCACGCCTCGCCCCTGCCCGGCCCACCAGGGCTTGCGCAGTTCGGTCTTGAGGATCTTGCCCGGGCCGCTCTTCGGCAATTCCTCCGCACGGACCTCCACGGAACGGGGGCACTTGAAGTGGGCGATGCGCGCGCGGCAATGCTCGATCACCTGCTCCGCCTCGAGGGTGCGACCGGCGCGGGGCACCACCACCGCGTGCACGGCCTCGCCCCAGGTCTCGCTCGGGATCCCGATGACGGCGCACTCCGCGACGTCCGGATGCAGGTAGATCGCATCCTCGACTTCCGCCGAATAGACGTTCTCGCCACCGGACACGATCATGTCCTTGATGCGATCGACGATGAACAGGAAGCCGCGCGCATCCAGATAGCCCGCGTCGCCGGTGTGCATGTAGCCCCCGCGCAGGGCCTCGGCGGTCAGTTCCGGCTGATTCCAGTAGCCCTTCATGACCATGGGACCCCGCACGCAGATCTCGCCGATCTCCCCTGTCGCGCAGGGGGTTCCATTCTCGCCGACGATCATGACATCGGCGTTGTAGACCGGTCGCCCGGCCGACGCCGTGTAGCCCGCATTCGGCCCCTCGAACACGTGGAATTCCGGCGGCAGCACCGTGACCACCGGCGACAGCTCGGTCATGCCGTAGGACTGCAGGAAGCGGACGCCCGGTAGGCGCTCCATGGCCGCGCGCAGCAGCGCCTCGGGCATGGGGGAAGCCCCGTAGGAGAGCAGGCGCAGGCTCGACAGGTCCCTCGCCTCGAGGTCCGGATGGTGTACGAGACGGTTGAGCATGGTCGGAACGATGATCGTGAGCGTGACCCGCTCGCGCTCGATCGCATCGAGGAAGGCATCCACCTCGAAGCGCGGCAGCACCACGTGCGTCCCGCCGGCGAGCGTGACCGAGAACAGACGCGCGCCGCCGGCCACGTGGAACATGGGCGAGACGTGCAGGTGCACCGTGTCCGCGCGGATGTCCATGTTGAGCATGGCGGTGAGCGAGTTGGCGATGATGTTCGCGTGCGTGAGCATCACGCCCTTGGAGCGCCCGGTGGTGCCCCCCGTGTAGAAGAGGCAGGCGACGTCGTCGTAGCCGCGCCCCGCATCGGCAACCGCTTCGGCATCGGCAAGACGTTCCCAGTGCTGCCAGCCGCCGCGCTCGATCCCGGCATCCTCGGCGAGCACGCGATGGTCGAGCGCGGCGCCGGCCGCATGCTGCGCATCGGCCATCTCCGCGTGCGCGGCGTCGGCGACGAGGATCCGCGCACCCGAATCGTCGAGCGCATGGCGGATCTCCGCGTCGGCCCAGCGCGTGTTCACCGGCACGGCGATCCCGCCGGCCCAGAGCGTCGCGTAGAAGAACTCCACGTAGCGGCGGGAGTTGTGGGCCAGCATGGCGACCCGGTCTCCGGGCGCGAGCCCCAGGCTGCGCAGGCCACCGGCCAGGCGCGCCACGCGCGCTTCGAAGCTGCGCCAGTCGAGCCGCACCTCGCCCTCGACGAGCGCCGTGCGGTCGGGATGAAGCAGCGCCGAACGGCGCAGAGTCTGGGCGATCTGCATGGGGGGGTCTCGTGGCGAACGCAGCGGGCGATTCTGGTGAGGGGGCCGGGAGAGGGCAAGGGCCGGCGCGCGCCGCCGGCCGGTGGTCAATCCAGACGGATCAGATCGACGTTCGCGCTGTAGCGATCCTGCCAGGCCTCGACCGGGACCCAGCGGACAGCGCCGTCCCGGTCGGTCTGGATCCAGCCTCCGCAGGCGCGACTGAGGCGCCGCAACTCGGCGAGTTCAGCGTCCCCGAGCTCGATACGGCCGAAGCGCATGGGCCCCTGCACGAGCGCGTACCAGAGGGAGTACTCGAGATGATCGACCCAGTCACGGTCGTAGGCGCTGCGACAGAGCCGACTCATGTAGCCCTGCAGCGTCCGCGCGGGGCCATCGAGCGCCGGGTCGGTCATGCGCGACGACCTCCGGCGCTCAGAGCGTGCTGCGCACCTGGCCGCCGTCGACCACCCAGGTCGCGCCGGTGACGAAACTCGCCCGCGGGGAGGACAGGAAGGCGACCACGTCCGCGATCTCGGTCACCTCCCCGAAGCGCCGGAGCGCGACCTCGCGATCGATCCAGCGCTGCCAGGCGTCCGGTCGGGCGGCCATGTTACGGGCCCAGCTGCCGCCCTCGAAGAGGATGTTGCCCGGCGCCACGGCGTTCACGCGGATCGCGGGACCGACGTCCTTCGCCAGGGTCGCGACCAGATGATTGAGGGCGGCCTTGGCCATGCCGTAGGCCAGGGGAGCGCCGAGCGCATCCACCCCCGCGATCGAGGAGATCACGGTGATGCTGGTGCCGGCGCGACCATCGAGCCGCCGAAGACCCTCGCGGACCAGGCGAACCGTACCCGTGAGGTTGTGCAGGAAGGCCAGATCGAGATCCTCGTCGGCGACGTCCCAGCCGGGCTTCAGGTATCCCCCACCGACGTTCGCGATCAGCGCATCGAGCGGACCGAACTGCTCCACCGTGGCGTCGAGGGCCGCGCCGATGTCCGCGGTCGCCGTCATGTCGCCCGCAAGCGCCGCCACGCGATCGGGATGCTGCGCGCCGAGGCGCTCGGCAGCGGCATCGAGCGTGCCCCGATCCCGCCCCGTGAGCATCACCTGCGCCCCCTCGGCGAGAAAGGCCTCGGCAATGCCGAGCCCGATGCCGCGGCTCGCGCCGGCGACCAGGACGGTGCGTCCTTCGAGTTCCAGATCCACAGGCCTCTCCCGCTTTCGTCGGCGCCCTGTTGTCCCGGCGCGCGCCCCGACCTATGTTCGCAGAGCCCGGGCACGCCCGCATCCGGAGACCGACTCTGCGCACGCAGCTCGACGACCCTGCGACCCTGTCCGCACTCCTGGCGCGCGCCGTCGCCAGCCTGGAGAGGGAACGCGCACCCATGGCGGGCCTGGAGCGCGTGGTGGCCGTGCGTTTCGCCGATGGCGCACGCTTCCCGCTGCCGCCCGGCAATGCGCTGCGCAGCGCCGGCGACATCGCGGAGATCCGCGCCCTGCTGGAAGGCTGGCCCCGCAGCGTCGCGGCAGCGCTGAAGACCCGCATCGGGCACGATGATCCCTGCTCCGCGGGCGTCGCCATCGACGCAGCCCTGGCCGCGCTCGGCGAGCCCTCGCCGTGACCGTCGCCGTCGAACGGAAGCGCATCGGAGGCGCGGCCACGAGCGACGCACCGCGCCTGCCGCGGACCGGGCCGGCCCGCCGGGCCGCAGCCCTTCTGCTGACGCTGTCGGCCCTGCTGATCACCGGCTGTGTTCAGGTACCGGAGATCACCCTGACGGCGGAACCACCGGCCCGGGGCGCCCTCGTCAGCGTCGAAGCGGCCCGAGGGGTTCCGCGCTGGCTGTCGAGGCTCGCGCTCTGGGGCGGCCGTCTACCGGGACCCACGCCGCTGTCCTGCGGCGCGCGCCTCTGGCGCCTCGTCTACTGGACCGAGGACCACGCCGGGCATCTGGTGCAGGCCTCCGGGCTCTACGCCGAACCGAGCTGCGTCCCTCCGCGCGCCCTGCTGAGCTATCAGCACGGCACCGTGTCGTCCCGCGACGAGGTGCCCTCGGCGCCGAGCCAGGAGGGACTGGCGGCGGCCGTCGTCTTTGCGGGCGCCGGGTACCTGACCGTGGCGGCCGACTACCTCGGCATGGGGCGCTCGACGGGCGTGCAGCCCTATCTGCACGTCGAGAGCACGGTCCACGCCACCCGCGATCTCCTCATCGCGGCCCGGACCCTGGCGCGCACGCGCGGGACGCCCTGGCCCGAGCCCCTCCTGCTCACCGGCTTCAGCCAGGGCGGCCATGCCACCGCTGCCCTGCATCGGGCGCTCGAGGCCCAGCCGCTGGAGGGCTCCCGACTGATCGCATCGGCCATCGGTTCGGCGCCCTTCGATCTGGCCGGCATCTCGCTGCCCGTCGCTCTGGAAGGGGCGTCCACGGACCACACGGAATACCTGTCCTACCTCACGCACGGCTACAGCGACGTCTACGGCCACCCCCTGGGCAGCCTCCTCGCCGAACCCTGGGCGACCATCGTGCCCGGACTGCTCTCGGGCGAGCACGAGGACGACGAGCTGCCCCGGGATCCTCGCGCCCTGTTCACCACCGATTTTCTCGACGCCTACGACGCCGGAACACGGACCTGGTTCCTCGAGGCACTGGACGAGAACGACACCTATCGCTGGGCGCCCCGAGCCCCCATGCGCGTCTACTACGGCAGCCTCGATCAGGCCGTGTCCCCACGGGATGCGCGCTTCGGCGTGGAGGAGATGCGCCGGCGCGGCGGCGACGTGACGCTCATCGAGATCGGCCCCCTCGGCCACCAGGACGCGGCCCTGCAGGCGGTCCCGCGTATCCGCGCCTGGTTCGACGCGCTGACGGCACCCTGACGGGTGACCTGACGGGTGACCTGACGGCCGACCCGACCGGCGTCGACGAGGGCCCGGCGCCTCAGATGAGATCGAGGTAGGTCTCGACCTCGAAGGTGGAGAGCTGGGCTGCGAAGGTGTCGCTCTCCTGCTGCTTGGCGGCGGCGAAGACGCGCATGAGCGGCGCACCGAGCACGTCCACCATGGTGTCGGACTCACCGAAGCGGTGGATCGCGTCGGCCCAGCTCAGGGGCAGGCGGACGGCGTCGCTGTCGTAGGCGCTGCCCTCGAGCGGCGGCGGCGGCGTCGCCTCCTCCTCGATACCGCGCAGCGCGGATCCGAGGATCGTGGCGAGCACGAGATAGGGATTCGCATCGGCCCCCGCGACCCGATGCTCGATGCGTCGGCTTTCGTTGGGACCACTGGGCACGCGCAGGGCCGCCGTCCGGTTCTCGTAGCCCCAGGTCGCGCGCGTCGGGGCATGGCTGCTGTCCTGGAAGCGCCGGAAGGAGTTGAAGTGCGGCGCGAAGACGAGCATGGCGTCCGGCAGGTCCTCGATGAGCCCCCCGATGGCCGCATGGAGCAGCGGCGAGCCGCGCCCCGTGTCATCCGCGAAGACGTTCCGGCCTGCGTCGTCGACGACGCTGAAGTGCACGTGCATGCCGCTACCGGCGTCGTCTCCGTAGGGCTTCGCCATGAAGGTCGCGCCCAGGTCGTGCTTCGCGGCGACGCCCTTGACCAGATACTTGAAGAGCTGCGCGTCGTCGGCGGCGCGGAGCGGGTCGTCGACGTGGTTGAAGTTGATCTCGAACTGGCCGCAACCGGTTTCCGAGGTGGCCTCGCCGGCGGCGATGCCGAAGGTCCTGCAGGCCGCATAGACATCGCCCAGGAAGGCATCGAAGCCTTCCAGATCCTGCAGCGAGTAGACGTCTCCCGCAGAGAGGCGGGCGCCGTCCGGCCGCAGGGGTGGCTGCACCGTGCTGGCACTCGCCTCGTGGAGATAGAACTCGAGCTCGAGGGCACAGACGGGCTTCAGGCCACGGGCGTGCCAGCGCTCGGTGATGGAGGCGAGCAGATTCCGGGCATCGATGGGATAGGCCTTGCCCGCCTCGTCGACCATGGAACAGGGGAGCAGCACGCCGGGCGTGCCGAGCCAGTCCACCGGGAGGAAGCCCCGCTCCGTCGGGCGCATGTGCCCGTCACGATCGCCGGTCTCCAGGACCATGCCGGAGGCGAGTGCATCGCCGCCCCAGACGTCCACGAACAGCGTCGACAGGGGCATCTTCAGCGCCCCCTCGAGGGCCCGACGGGCGCTCTCCAGGGGCACCCGCTTGCCGCGGAAGATGCCGTTGAGATCGCAGACCACCGCCCGCAGCGCACAGTTCTCGCCCTGGGTGGCGAGCCACTCGAGCATGGCATCCGTGTCCTGACCCCGATTCTTCACCGTCAGACTCCCAGCCGATCGCGGAGCCCGTACCACCAGGCGCCGAGCGTTGAGTAGGGAACGCGCAGGCGGCGCCCTCCTGGAAAGGGCAGATAGCGCAGCGCCGCGAAGCGATCGAAGCGGGAACGATCGCCGGTGATCGCCTCGGCCAGGATCACGCCGAAGAGATGGGACCCGGTCACGCCGTGGCCGCTGTACCCGTGCGCGAACCAGGCTCCGTTCGCGAGCCGTCCGAGCTGCGGAACGCGCGAGAAGGACAGGGCGAAGTTGCCGCTCCAGGCATAGTCCAGGCGGACGCCGGCAAGCTGCGGGAACACCCGTTCGAGGTTCGGGCGCAGCTTGGCGCGGACGTCCGCGGGATCGCTGCCCCCGTAGACGGTCCCGCCCCCGAACAGGAGCCGGTGATCGGCCGAGAGCCGGAAGTAGTCGAGGATGTAGCGCACGTCCTCGACGCACAGATCCGTGGGCAGCAGGGCACGGGCGCGCGCCTCGCCGAGCGGTTCCGTGGCCACCACCTGGGTGGACACGGGCATCACCCGCCATTCCAGCTCGGGCATGACGCCGGAGAGGTACGCATTGCCGCAGAGCACGAGCTCACGGGCCCGCACGGAGCCCGCACGGGTATGCACGCGCAGCCTGTCGCCGTCCCGCTCCAGGCGCGTCACGGCGGACCCTTCGTGGATCACGCCGCCGTGCGACTCGATGGCATCCGCCTCGCCCAGGGCGAGATTGAGGGGATGCAGATGACCGCCGCTGTGGTCGATCATCCCGCCGCAGTAGGCCTCGGACGCCACATGCCGCTGGATCGCCGAGCGATCGAGCAGCTCGTGCTCGTCCATGCCGTAGCGGCGCCACAGGGTCTGCTTCGCCTCGAGCTCCCGCATGTGGGCCGCGGTGTAGGCGGCGAAGAGATTGCCCGGCCGCCAGTCGCAGTCGATGCCGTAGCGTTCGATGCGCGAGCGGATGATGCGCCCGCCTTCCTGCACCAGACCGCCGACGAAATCGGCCATCTCGGCACCGAACTGGCGCTGGATCTTCGGCAGGCTCGCGTTCAGGCCATTGACGACCTGCCCGCCGTTGCGCCCGGACGCGCCGAAACCGATCGCCTGTGCCTCGAGGAGACGCACGCCGACCCCACGCTCCGCGAGCGCGAGCGCCGTCGACAGACCGGAGAACCCTCCACCGACCACGCAGACGTCCGCGTCCTGATCCCCCTCCAGCGCGGGTCGGAGAGTCTGGCGGTTCGCGGTCGCGGCGTAGTAGCTGTCGATGTGGAGTGCGGAGGCGGATTCCGCAGCGGGACGGTCGGAGCGAGCGTGCTGATTCATGATGGACTCGGAGAGCGCGAACTGCGCGCGTGACGCCTCATCATACAGAGCGCCGATCCGCTCCGCTGCCGAACGTGCCCTCGTGTGCATCCCGGAGACCGGAACACCTCGTATGCGCTCAGAGGAGCGGTGCAAGCAGACGGCAGCTGCTCTCGAGGAACTGGCGGATTCCCGGGCGCGCCCGCCAGCGGTCCAGCTCGAGCCAGCTCGACGCCGCGAGATAGTCGTCCTGGAGCGCGCGCAGACGCGAAGAGAAGTCCGGATCATGGATCAGCAGCGTGATCTCGAAGTTCAGCCAGAGACTTCGATTGTCGAAGTTCACGGACCCGAAGATGCTCAGGGCCTCGTCGACGACCAGACTCTTCGTGTGCAGCAGACCGCCTTCGAAGCAGGCGATGCGCACGCCTGCGGCGAGCAGCGCGTCGAAGTGCGCGACGCCCGCATAGCGCACGAGGCGGGAATCGTTGTGCGCCGGCACGATGAGGGTCACCGCGACGCCGCGCATGGCCGCGGACAGGAGTGCCGTGAGCATGGCGTCGTCCGGGACGAAGTACGGCGTCGTGAGGACGAGCTCGCGGCGGGCGGCGTAGATCGCCGTCAGCAGAACCTGGTGGATCGTCTCCGGATGCAGACCGGGGCCCGAGGGAACGACCTGGACACACCCCGCGGCGCGCGCCCCGGGCGCCGCTGAATCCTGCGGGGGAGGTCGCGGATCGGTCCCGGTCTCCACGGACCAGTCGAAGGCGAAGACGCCGGCGAGCGCCAGCGCCGCGGGGCCCTCGATGCGCACCATGGCGTCCACCCAGGGGCCGACGCCCACCTGCTGCTTGAAGCATCGGGGATCGGCGAGATTCTGGCTGCCCGTAAAGGCGATCCGGTCGTCGACGACCACGATCTTGCGGTGATTGCGCAGGTCCAGACGCGCCGCGAGCGTGGAGAAGGGCCCCGTGGGCAGCGCAGCGGCGACCTCGACGCCGGCGGCCCGGAGGCGATCCGGCGCCGCGCCGGCGAGGAACCGCTTGCTGCCCATGGCGTCCATGAGCGCGCGCACGCGTACGCCCCGCTCGCGGGCCCGCAGCAGGGCCTCGAGCACCTGGTCTGTCAGGCCCCCTTCGTGCCAGATGTAGAAGGAGAGCTGCACGGTCTCCGCGGCGCCGTCGATGTCGGCGATGAGGCGCTCGTAGAACGAAGGAGCGTCCTGCAGGAGTTCGATGGCGTTGTCCCACAGGTGCGGCGAACCGAGGGTGGACTCGACCAGCTTCGCCAGGGGCCTGCCGAGCGCGGGCACTTCGGGCGCCGAGGCAACCGGCCCGAGCGCGCGCTGCCACCGCGCGAGCGCGACGCGACCGGCCATCATGCGCCGTGCCCGCTCCCGACCGAGGCGCTTTTCCCCGATCAGGAGATAGACGAAGGCACCGACGAAGGGCACGCTGAAGATCACCGCGAGCCAGGCGAGGGACACCCCAACGGGCACGCGCCGCGTGATGACACGGGCCGACAGACCGAGGATCACGCACCAGTGCGCGATCAGCACGAGGCCCGGCAGGAGCAGCGACAGGCTCAGGTCGACCTCCCCGGCCCGCGGCAGCCTTGCCACACGCAGCCTGAGAGCTTCATCGCAGCAGCGCCGGCCATTCCCGCTCGATCACGGGCCGCAGTTCACCCAGGGTGTCGTTCAGCGCATCGAGGGCGAAATCGACCTCGGCCTCGCGCATGGGCGAGGAGATGCAGTACATGAGCCGGCTGGCCGACGAGACCCCCCGACGCAGCATGCCGAGATGGAGCCACCGCGGCACCGGGCCAGCCGCGACCATGCCGTCGTAGCTCTGGCGCGCGTCCTCGACCGCCGACTCCGTGAAGTGGATCTGCGACAGGGACCCGACTCCGCTCGCGCACCCCTTGATCCCCCGCTGTCCGAACACGCGATCGACGCCCTCGCGGAAGCGCTCGCCGAGGCGATCGAGACGCTCGAAGGTGGCCGCGTCGGCCGGGACCATGGCGGCCAGCCCGGCCGCCATGGACAGGGGATTGCCGCTGAAGGTGCTCGCGTGGAGTACGGGCGCCGCACGCCCGGGATCGAAGAGCGCCATGAGGTCGGCACGCCCGCCGAAGGCGCCGATGGGCAGCCCTCCGCCGATGATCTTGCCCATGGCCGTGAGGTCCGGCGTGATGCCGTAGAGGGCCTGGGCCCCGCCCGGGGCGAGGCGCAGGGTGATCACCTCGTCGAAGATCAGCACGATGCCGGCGCGCGTGGCCTCCTCCCGGAGCACCGCCAGGAACGCCCGGGAAGCGGGAATCATGCCCATGGACCCGAGCGCCGGCTCGACGATGATCGCCGCGAGCTCCTCCGCATGTCTGCGAATGAGGGCTCGCGCGAGCTCCGGCTGATTGAAGGGGCAGATCACCGCATCGTCGAGGGCCGAGTCGGGAATGCTGGCATCCACGGGCACCGAGGCGGGCGCCTCGAGGGGGCCGCGCGCGTCCGCCGACGGGCGCAGGGAGACCTCCGCGAGTTCGTAGCTGCCGTGGTAGCCCCCCTCCATCTTCATGATCTTCTGGCGCCCGGTGGCCGCCCGCGCACAACGCAGGGTCATGAGCGTCGCCTCGGAACCCGAGGCACAGAAGCGCACCAGCTCGAGAGACGGCACGCGCTCGCAGAGCAGCCGTGCCAGATCCACCTGGGAGGTCGTCGGCGCGGCGAAGGCCGTGCCCCGCGCCACCTGCTCCGTGACCGCGGCCACAACGGGCGGAAAGGCATGGCCGTGGAGCAGGGAGGTGAAGTTGTTCATGAAATCGACGAGTTCGTGGCCGTCGGGCGTGTACAGGCGACAGCCGGCCGCCCGATCCACGAACAGCGGATAGGGCATGTAGTGCGCGCTGGCGCGCGTATCCCCGCCGGGCATGAAGGCCCGCGCGTCCTCGATGAGCCTGCCGGAAACCGGCCCGTGCTCGTGATAGGAACGGATCAGGGCATCACCGCTGGCCATGCTGGCTCTCCTCTTTTCCTCCTGCACCCGGCAGGGCCGCACGGACCCCGAGGCCCTCGCCGCCGGGACGTGCTCCGGGCCGCGGCGGCAGGCGCCGGCGCGCGACCCGGGCAGGGTCGCACGGGACGGTCCCGCCCCGCCGCTCAATCCGTCGCCACGCGCTCCATGAGATAGCAGAGCACATCCTGGCGGATGATCCGCGCATCGGGCGTGAACATGGCCGGCACCACGTCCTTCGCGAGGCGAAGATCCTGGCCCTCGACGACGAAGTAGTCCGCGCCCACGTCCCGATCGAAGTCGTCGGTGACGTCGAAGGGAAAGGGCGCGTCCGGCGCCACGTGACCGAACAGGGTGCCCGCGGGCAGCTCCTGGAAATTGAAGTGCTCGAACTCCGTGAGCAGGTGCAGGGCGCGCGCATCGCGCGCGCCCCTGGGCGCCGTGAAGCCGAACTGGATCGCTTCCCGGACGCGCACCGAGGCCACTGTGTGGAACAGATCGATGTCGCCCTCGGGCTCGGTCGGCAGCGCTTCCAGTTCGAGCAGTCCCTCGAGATAGTCGGCGACGTGGTCGACGCCGAGCTGCTCCCCGGGCCGCCCGGCCTCGAGGATGATCGCCGGCGCGAGGGGCGCGAGGGCGGCCGCGAGGATGGTGTCCGGACGCAGGACGTGGACGACCGTCCGCGAGAAGCGCCGCGCCAGCGCCAGGCTCACCGGGTCCGTGCGCGTGATGCAGGCGTAGTGCGGATTCACGCCCGTGTTGTTGTGCGCGTCCACGGTCATGAAGCAACCGCGCCGCGCCATGGACGCCACCACGGCGCGCGCCACCTCGGCCTCGGGGCCCGTGGCGTCCTTCCAGATCCGGTTGAAGTCCGGCTGATGATCGAGGCGCCGGAGCCGGAAGCGCGCGGCCTCCACGTTGCCGACGAGGATCGACAGCGCGCGCGGCAGGCGGCGCCCCGCCTCGACGCCGAGGCGGCCGAGGAGCAGGCGGAGGGCCTCCCAGCCCCCTTCTTCGTTGCCATGCAGCAGCACGGAGACGAAGAGCGGCGGCGAACGCTCCCCGGGCAGATGGACGAGGGTCGGCCCATCGAAGTATTCGTGCAGCTCGTGCGCCGGACAGTCGAGGGCCCCGTCGGGAAAGGCTTCGAGTTCGGAAAGCTTCACGGCGACTCCCGGCCCCTCAGGGCGCCCAGCGGTGCACGGGGACGCCAGTCTGCTGCCGCTCGAGATAGGCGCGGGTCAACCCTTCCAGATCCCGCCCGTGCCGCGCCACCCAGCGGCGCTGCCAGCGGGCGCCGGTCATGCCCGTGCGCACGCGCGTGGCGACGATGTCCAGTTGCGCGTCGATCTCCTCCTCGGGAATGCCGAGCCAGACCAGGCCCTGGCGCGCCAGGGGAACGAGCTCTTCCAGGAACAGGCGCACGAGCGGCACATCGCCCCCCGCGTCCGGCCAGTGCTGCATGGCGTCGAGCCCGTCCCGCGCCCCCGCGTAGAAGTTGTCCCGCGCCGCGGCGAAGGTCATGACCTCCTCGATGGGCACCCGGCGCAGCGCCAGAGCGGCGACCAGGCCGTAGTAGACCGCCGCATTGGCGATGGCATCCGCGACCGTCGGACCCGCCGGCACGACGCGATGCTCGATGCGCAGGTGCGGGGTGCCGTCGTGATCAAAGCCGATCAGGGGCCGGTTCCAGCGCCAGATGGTGCCGTTGTGGAAGCGCAGATGGCGCAGGGATTCCGCGGGCGTGTCGAAGAGTGCAGGGATCAGGATGGGATAGTGCTCGAGATTCTCCCGGAACAGATCCAGGAAGGTGCCGCGACACCAGTCGTGACCGAAGGGCACGCGCTGATAGCGCGGCGTATCGGCGGAGACCGCCTGCTCGAAGAGCGGAATGCGCGATTCGTCCCAGAGATCGTGCCCGAAGAGATAGGGCGCGTTGGCCGTGACCGCGACCATGATGCCCGCGACGGCCTGGGAGGCGTTGTAGAGCCGCACGGCATTGTCCGGGCGCACCTGCAGGTGGATCTGGAAGGAGGTGGCCGCCGCCTCGAGCATCACGTCGGGATGGGTCCGGCGAAACCGCTCCTTGCCGTCGATGCGCAGTTCGAAGGGCGCACCCTGACGCAATTCGAGCAGGCGCGCGTTCAGGGCCGCATAACGCGCGAGCGAGGACATGTTCCCCGGATGCAGATCGTCCGGGGAGACCGTCGGCAGGATGCCGATCATCAGCGCATCGAGATCCAGATGCTCCGCAGACCGGACGCACTGCGACCAGGTGTAGTCGAGCTCGTCCTTGAGGCGACTGAAGGCGCGACCCTGCAGGGTCGTCGGGCTGCCGTTCACCTCGAAATTGAAGCGCGACAGTTCCGGGACCACGAGATCACTGCCGAGATGCTCCAGGAAGGCGGCGTTCTCCGGCCGGGGATGACCGTCCTCCCCGACGAGCCAGGCCTCGAGTTCGAACCCGGCCGTGTAGGCTCGGGTCGAGAAGCGCCCGTGGGCGAACCAGTCCACGAGGACCGCTGTCTCCTGCTCGAGGCGCTCGGCGAAGCGGGCGAATTCCTCGGCATCGAAGTCGGCGCGATCGATCTCCTGCCCCAAGGCCCCTCCTCCCCTGCGACGCGTTTCAGTCGGGCGCGGCGCCCTCGCCATCGTCGTTCGCGATCTCGATCGCGTTGTCCCGGGCCAGCGCGAAGCGCTGCAGGACCAGCACAGCACGCATGGTGCTCAGCACCGCGAGACGATGCTGCGCCAGCGCGAAGTCCCGGTAGATCGGATCGTCCTCGAGCAGATGGCACTCGGCATCGCCACAGGGGAAATGCGCGGCACGGCCGAAGCTGTTGCCGACGATCCCGTAGCTGCCGAAGCGACCCGGCTCGTCCTCCTCCCAGAAGACGTGCCAGGAGGCCTGCATGTCGGAGATCGGCGACCGGATCGCCGCCATGGTGAGCGCCGCGGTGCGGTTGAGGATCGATTCGAAGTTCGCGTCCTCCGGGGTCGCGAGCACCTCGAGGCACAGATCGGACACCGACTCCGTGAGCGCCTCGAGATCCACCGGATAGTTGCTGAAGCGGTCGCCGGAGGGCCAGCGCCAGGGGCGCGGATGGAAGATGGGCACCACGTCGGCGGGAATGGTCACGGACTGCAGGTAGTGAATGACCGTCCCAAGATCCTCGTAGCGCAGGGCGTCGCGCAGCGGCGAGGTCTCGAGCACCCGGGCGGAACGATCCTCGAAGCGCTCGTGCATGCTGGTGTTGATGAAACCGAGGACGCGCCGGTCCTCCTGGTCGCTGCGATCGTAGTAGCTCCACCGGGTGGCGCGGCGCAGGACGTTCGCGTCGGCCTCCGCGAGATTCCCGCGGACCAGATTGCGCACCTGCAGGGCCGTGAGCCGCGGAATCGCCGTGCCTTCCACGCAGCGATTGAACCGCTTCGCGGCCAGGAAGGTGAGCTGCTGAAGCACATCGTCCCGATAGGCCGCCGCGGAGACCGGCAACAGGAGGAGAATCAGGGCGAGGCCGGTGATGCGCATCAGGCGGCGTCATCCCCCTCGGGACGCAGGCGACCCAGGTGCTCGGCAAAGAGCCGGCAGATGTCCGTGTGCGTCACGATGCCGGCCAGGCGATGTTCCCGGGTGATCAGCGCGCAGCCGAAGTGGTGCGTGCCCATCTCGACGAGCACGTGATCCAGCGGCGTGTTCAGGTCCACCTTGTAGACATCCGTCGCCATGGCGTCGGAGACGAGAAGATCCGCATCCCCGGACAGCCCGAAGCGCGAGGCCAGCAGCCGCCGCACGTCGCGATCGGAGATCACCCCGACGAGATCGTGTTCGTCGACCACGGGCAGATGGTGGACCTCGTGCTCGCGCATGAGCCGGCGCGCCTCGGCGAGCGGCGCGCTGGCGTCGACGGACCAGGGAAAGGGCGTCATCACGGCCTTCATCGGCGGAATGCGTTCCGCGACCATGATCTCTCCCGTGTTCCGCGCTGCGACGAAGGGCACGTCACCCAATGAACGTTTCTGAACCATTTCAAGCATAGCGCGCGCGCCGAGCCCCCGAAAGGCGCCCTCCGCCGCCCGGGGCGCGTGGATGGGTTCACCCATGCCTCACCACCCCTTGACGCAGGTCATGTCCCGAAGGGACCCGCCTTGGTGTGCTAGCGCAATGCTGCGGATCGCGGCGGCCCGCGCGGAGCGGACGACGCGCCGCGGGAAGACGGCGCGGGGCCCCGGCGCCGGGATCCTGCTTCCGCCAGCCTGCCGGGGGGCACTCATGGACGCGGTCATGGTCGTCGCATCGCAGCTCGGCGCGCCCCTGACGGACCCGGCGCGGACCAGGCCCGGGTCTCCCGTGACAGGTGGGATCGCCGCGCCTCTCCCCCGCCACCCTCCGGTCACCCGGGATCGAGACGGCGGACACGCTCATGCATGAGCTCGGGCTCTGCATGGACATCGTCCAGTGCATCGAGGAGGCCGCACGCCGGGAAGGCTTCGAACGCGTGCATCGGGTCCACCTCGAGATCGGCGCCTTCGCCGCCGTGGAGGTCTCGGCGCTGAGGTTCTGCTACGACGCGGTCACGCGCGACACCGTCGCGGCGGGGAGCAGCCTCGACATCGACCGGGTCGCCGGCGAAGCCCGCTGCGAACGCTGTGGCCGGACGGTCGCCCTGTCTCGACTCGGGGATCCCTGCCCCCGGTGCGACAGCCATGCGCTTCGGATCACGGCAGGACAGGACATGCGAGTCGTCGAACTGGAGGTGGAATGATGTGCACCGTCTGCGGCTGCGCGGGACCGGATCACGCCGACCCTCGGCACGGCACTCCCCACCCGGACCACAGGCATCACGATCAGCTTCCGTCGCAGGCGACGACCGGCGTTCACCACTACGGAACCGGGGCGGCTCGAGCCCATGCGCCGGGGCTCTCCCAGCGACGCATGGTGCGTATCGAGAGCGAGATCCTCTCCAGGAACGACGCCTTCGCCGCCACGAACCGGCAGCGCCTGGACCAGCTCGATGCCCTGGCCCTGAACCTGCTCTCCAGCCCGGGCGCCGGCAAGACGACCCTGCTCGTGCGCACCATCGAGGCCCTCGCCGGCGAATTTCCCATGGCGGTGATCGAGGGCGATCAGGAGACCGACCAGGACGCGACCCGGATCCGGGCAACCGGCGTCCCGGCCCTGCAGATCAACACGGGCATGGGCTGTCACCTGGACGCCCAGCAGGTGGGCCACGCCATGGACGCCCTGCAGCCGGAGGCGGGCAGCGTCCTGTTCGTGGAGAACGTGGGGAATCTGGTCTGCCCTGCCGCCTTCGATCTCGGCGAGGCCTGCAAGATCGCGATCCTCTCCGTCACGGAAGGCGAGGACAAGCCGCTGAAGTACCCGAATCTCTTCCAGGCCGCCGATCTGATGCTCATCAGCAAGATCGATCTGCTGCCGCATCTGGACTTCGACCTCGAGGCCTGTCTCGCCGCTGCGCGACGGGTCAACCCGGACATCGAGGTGCTGACGCTGTCGGCCCGCACCGGTACCGGCATGGCGGCCTGGCTCGACTGGCTTCGTGCGGCGCGGCAGCGCCCGACGCGACGGCGCCCGGAGGACCTGGACGCAGACCGCCATCCGTCACGGCCGTCCGCGGCGGGGCTGGACGCCCCGGGGCGCGCGTGAGGCGCCGCACTCCCGACCGGCCCGTCCGCGACACCGCCGGCACCGACACGGACCCCTGACGTCATGGAACGGCGCGAGATCAGGATCCGGGGACGCGTGCAGGGGGTGGGGTTCAGGCCGGCGGTCTGGCAACTGGCGCGACGCCACGGCATCGCCGGGGCGGTCATGAACGATGGCGAGGGCCTGCTGATCAGGGCCTGTGCGGCATCCGGTCCCCTGCAGGCCTTTCTCCACGCGCTGCGCGTCGACGCGCCTCCGCTGGCACGGATCGACGCCATCGAGATCGTCGAGGGCGAGGGCGCCTTCGGCGAGGACTTCCGTATCCTGCCGTCCGAGGCGCAGGGCTCCGTCCACACGGACATCGGACCGGATGCGGCGACCTGCCCGGCCTGCACCCGGGAGGTGCTGGAACGCGGCCACCGGCGCAGCGGCTATGCGCTCACGAACTGCACCCACTGCGGCCCGCGGCTGTCCATCGTCCGACGACTGCCCTGGGACCGACAGCACACGACCATGGCGGACTATCCACTCTGCGTGGACTGCGCTGCCGAGTACGCGGACCCGGCGGACCGCCGCTTCCACGCCGAGCCCATCGCCTGCCCGGCGTGCGGACCGACCCTGACCCTCCGTGATGCGGACGGCCTGCCCTGCGGCGACGGCCGCGCGGATCCGATCGACGCCTCCGTCACTCGCCTCGCCGCGGGCGCCATCCTGGCCGTGAAGGGCATCGGTGGCTTCCACCTCATCTGCGACGCCCGCGATGACGCCGCGATCCGGCGCCTGCGGCAACGCAAGGGTCGCCCCCACAAGCCCCTGGCCGTGATGTTCCCGGACCTCGCCGCCATCGAGGCTCTGTGCCACCTGTCGCCGGCGGCCCGCCGCGAACTGCGCAGCGCGGCCACCCCGGTGGTCGTGCTGGCGCTGCGCGACGCGCCGGGGGATGCCCTGCCCGAGGCCCTGGCGCCCGGCCTGCATCGTCTCGGCTGCATGGTGCCGCACAGCCCGCTCCAGCATCTGCTCCTGCGCGCCCACGGCGGCCCCCTGGTGATGACCTCGGGAAATCGCAGCGGCATGCCGCAGTGCACGGACAACGCCCGCGCCGTCGCCGAGCTCCGCGGCATCGTCGACGGCTTCCTCTGGCACGATCGCGCCATCGTCAATCGGCTCGACGATTCCGTCGTGCGCCACGATCAGGGGGGCCGTGTGCTGCTGCGCCGGGCCCGGGGCTTCGCCCCGGATCCCCTGCCCCTGCCCGAGGGCCTGGTCGCCAGCCCACCGCTCCTGGCGCTGGGCGCGGACCTGAAGAACGCGTTCTGCATCGCCACCGACCACCGCCTGATCCTCTCGCAGCATCTGGGGGATCTGTCGGATCCTCGCGCCCGCGACGAGCAGGCAGCCGCGCTCGATCTCTACGCGTCGCTGCTCGACGCCGACCTCACCGACTGCGTCGTGGACCTGCATCCGTCCTACGCCAGCCGGCGCCACGGGGAGGCGCGCTGCGCCGCGGCCGGCGGGACCCTCCACGAGGTCCAGCATCATCATGCGCACGTGGCCGCCTGCCTCGTGGACAACGACCGGGCCGCCAGCGCACCGCCGGTGCTCGGCATCGCGCTCGACGGCCTGGGTCTCGGCACCGACGGCGGGCTCTGGGGCGGAGAATTCCTGCTCGCGGACTACGGCCGTTGCGATCGACTCGGCCACCTCGCGGCCGTCGCGCTGCCCGGCGGCGACGCCGCCGCGCGGGAGCCCTGGCGGAATCTGCTCGCCCAGTGTCTGCGAGTCTGGGCGCCGGACGCGCTCGAGGCCGCCCTGGCCGGCACTTCCCTCGGCACCGCGCTTGCCGACCGCCCCGTACTGGCGCTGACGCGCCTGATCGAGCAGGGCACGGCCTGCCCGGCCGCCAGTTCGGCGGGCCGTCTCTTCGACGCGGTGGCCGCAGCGCTCGGCGTCGCGCCCGGAACCCAGAGCCACGAGGGGCAGGCCGCGCTGCAGCTCGAGGATCTCGCTCTGTCTGCGTCCGACGACGCCAGGGCGGGGGCCTATCCCCTGGCCCTGCTCGACGGGGACGAGGGGCTGATCCTGGATCCCGCGCCGCTCTGGCCCGCGCTCCTCGAAGACATGCGCCAGGGCACGCACCCGGCGCTCATCGCCTGGCGGTTCCACGAGGGTCTCGCCCGCGCGCTTGCGGGGGCCGCCACGCAGCTGTCCCGGATCCACGACTTCAGGGAGGTCGCGCTCACCGGCGGCGTCTTCCAGAACGCGCTGCTCCGCGATCGCGCGAAGCGGGCCCTCGCGACCGCAGGCTTCTCCGTCCTCGTCCATCGTCGGATTCCGGCCAGCGACGGCGGCATCGCCGTTGGACAGGCCGCCATCGCGCTCTTCCAGCGCCAGCAGGGAGGCAGGCCGTCATGTGTCTCGGCATTCCAGGGCTGATCGTCGCCGTCGACGACGAGGCGCGCCTGTCCGCCGTCGTCGAGGTATCGGGCGTGCGCAGGATCGTCAACACGGCCTGCGTGCTGGCGCCCGGCGAGCGCGTCGCGGACCGGATCGGCAGCTGGGTGCTCATCCACGCCGGCTTCGCCATGAGCCGCATCGACGCCGACGAGGCCGCCCGCACCCTGGCCTTGCTCGCCTCCCTCGGCGACGACGAGTTGCCTTCCGCCACGAGTCCGGATCCTTCGTCCCGCGGGGGAGCTGCTGCCCATGAGTGACCCGGACGCGCAGCGGCGCAGGTGCCCATGAAGTTCGTCGACGAGTTCCGCGACCCCGATCACGCCCGGTCCCTCTACCGGGCCCTCGATGTGGCGCTGCGGCGTCTGCCGGAGCGGGATGGCGCACCGCTGCGGATCATGGAGTTCTGCGGGGGCCACACCCACACGCTGTTCCGCTACGGCATCGAACAGACCCTGGCCGATCGCATCGAGTTCGTCCACGGACCGGGCTGTCCGGTCTGCGTGCTGCCCATGGGGCGGGTCGACGACTGCGTCAGCCTCGCCCTGCGGCCGGACGTGATCCTCGCGACCTTCGGCGACGCGATGCGGGTCCCCGGTTCGCGCATGAGCCTGCTCCAGGCGCGGGCCGCCGGCGCCGACGTGCGCATGGTCTACTCGCCCCTCGACGCGCTGGCGCTGGCGCGTGCGCATCCCGATCGGGAGGTCGTGTTATTCGCCCTGGGCTTCGAGACCACCATGCCGAGCACCGCCCTGACCGTGCTCGAGGCGGAACGGGAGGGCATCGGCAACTTCTCCCTCCTGTGCAACCACATCACCACGGTCCCGACCCTCAGGGCCATCCTCGATTCGCCCGAGATGGGGCTGGACGGCTTCATCGCCCCGGGCCACGTGAGCATGGTACTGGGGACCCGACCCTTCGAGTTCGTGGCGCGGGACTACGGCAAGCCCATCGTGATCACCGGCTTCGAGCCCCTCGACCTGCTCCAGGCCCTCTGGATGCTCGTAGGCCAGCTGGTCGAGGGGCGCTGCGCCGTGGAGAACCAGTACGCACGCGTCGTTTCCGAGTGCGGCAATGCAGCCGCCCTCGACGCCATGCTGCGGGTCTTCGAGGGGCGCGACATCTTCGAATGGCGAGGCCTCGGCGCGATCGACCATTCCGGCGTGGGCATGCGCGCGGCCTACGCGGACTTCGATGCGGAGCGCCGCTTCACCCTGCCCCGCCTGGAGGTGGCCGATCCGAGCGCCTGTCAGTGCGGGGACGTGCTCAGGGGAGCGCTCCAGCCCTGGCAGTGCAGGGCCTTCGGGCGCGCCTGCACGCCCGAGACACCGCTCGGCGCGCTCATGGTCTCCAGCGAAGGGGCCTGCGCGGCCTGCTACCAGCATGGCGATGTCCCGGCGCTCATCGCGCGGGGCCAGAGAACGCACAGGCGCGCAGAGGAGACCGCATCGTGAGCGACGGCCTCGCCGTGCCCCTCGAGGCCGCGGGCGGTCGGTCCGCCAGGACGCGGCGTCGCGTACCGGAGGGGCAGGTGACCCTGGCCCACGGCGCCGGCGGCAGGGCCATGGCCGCGCTCATTTCCGATCTCTTTCTCGACGCCTTCGGCGGCGAGGCCGACGGCCTCGAGGATCAGGCACGCCTGAGTCTGCCCGCCCTGGCGGAACCCGGCGCGCGTCTGGCGCTCACCACCGACTCCTTCGTGGTCTCGCCCCTGTTCTTCCCCGGCGGCAGCATCGGCACCCTGGCCGTGGCCGGCACCGTGAACGATCTGTGTGTCGGAGGCGCCCGCCCGGAAGCCCTCACCTGCAGTCTGATCCTCGAGGAGGGCCTGCCCTTCGACGTACTCGCACGCGTCATCGACGACATGGCCGCGACGGCACGGCGCGCCGGCGTGCGCATCGTCACCGGCGACACCAAGGTGGTGGAGCGCGGCGCCGCGGACGGTCTCTTCGTGAACACCGCCGGCGTGGGCGTGATCCCCGCCGGCCGTGAGCTGGCCTGCACCCGGCTCGCGCTCGGGGACCGGATCCTCGTGACCGGGCCCATCGGCGATCATGGCGCCGCGATCGCCGCCGCGCGCGGCGATTTCGGGCTCACGACGACCCTGCAATCCGACTGCCGTCCCCTCGCGGGTCTCGTCGAGGGGGTGCTGGCGAGCGGCCGCGGCATCCACGCGATCCGCGACGCGACCCGAGGCGGCGTGGCGACCGTGCTCAACGAGTTCGCCGCGGCGAGCGGCGTCGCGATCCGCCTGGAGGAAGCGGCGGTGCCCGTCCGCGAGGCCGTGCGTGGCTTCTCGGAGCTGCTCGGTCTCGATCCCCTCTACCTCGCCAACGAGGGCACGCTGGTGCTCGCCGTCGCCGCGCAGGATGCGGAAGAGGTACTCGCGACCCTGCACGCGCATGCCGACGGCGCGGAGGCCGCGCTCATCGGCGAGGTCGTCGCCGGGCCCGCCGGGCGCGTCAGTCAGCGCAGCGGTTTCGGCGGGGAACGGGTCCTCGACCTTCTGGTGGGTGAGCAGCTGCCACGGATCTGCTGACGCGCACAGCTCCGTTCCCCGGACGGGCTCAGAGACGCTTGCCCATGCGGATCACCAGGTTCGGCGCACCATTGGCCGCGATGAAGGTCTGGCGATCGATCTCCCGGTACCCGCGCGCCCGGTAGAGCGGCTCCCCCGCGAGCGTCGCCCCGAGTTCGATGGTCCGGAAGCCGGCCGCGCGCGCGGCCTCTTCACCCAGCGTCAGCAGGCGCGAGCCGATGCCGCGGCGCACCCACTGCGGATGGGTGTACATGGCGCGGATCCGCGCCGGCTCCCGCGCCGGATCGGACAGGGCATCGTCGCGGGACGCGCTGGCGTCGCCGCCGTAGAGCGTGCGCCGGCGTCCCCAGCCGCCGCAGCCCACGAGGACTGTCTGCCCCGCGCGCCGTGTCTCCACGACGAAGTAGGTGCCGTCCTCGATCAGGGTCCGGTCGACGCCCATGGTCTCCCGGGCCGCCTCGATCTCCGCCGCGGAGAGGAAGGGCCTCATGTTCTCGGCGATCGCGGCTGCCATGAGCGCCTCGATGCGCGCCACGTCTTCCCGACGGGCGAAGCGATGGGTGAAGACGACCGGCTCGCTCATCGATGACGCATCCATCCCGACTGCTCCCTGTGCTGGGCAAAGCGCACGCGCAGCCGGCTCGCCGCGACTAGAGCGGAAGCCGCTTGGCCGGCCGCACCACGACCTGCTCGATGTTCAGCTCCGGCGGCTGCGTGACGGCGAAGACGACGGCGCGCGCCACGTCGTCCGGGTGTCCGACCATGGTGCGCATGCGCTCGTGCAGGGACGCGTTCACCTCGTCGGGGAGCTTGTCCCCGGGCGCGATCGCGACGTCGAGCCCCGCGGCCCGGACCACGCCCGCGACCATCTCCGGATCGAGATTGCGCGCGAAGTTCGTGGCGATCACGCCGGGCATGATGTTCACGACGCGGATGGGATCGTCCTCGAGCTCTTCGCGAAGACTCGCCGAGATGCAGTTGACGGCATGCTTCGTGGCCCCGTAGACGCCCGAATCACGGAGCAGCGCCGCCGTCGAGGAGATGTTCACGATATGTCCGGGCAGACCGGCCATGCGCATCGCGCGCACCGCCGCCTGGCAACCGACGAGCAGGGCGATCACGTTGACCTCGAACATCTCCCGCCACTGCTCCGGATGGCCCTCGAGGATCGAGGACCCGTAGCCGAGCCCGGCGTTGTTCACCATGATGTCGAAGCGCCCGGTGGTCCCGTGCGCCTCCTCCACCAGGCCCTGCACCGCAGCCACCTGGCGCAGGTCGACGCTGCGCACGTCCGCCTGACCACCCGCCGCGACGATCGCCTCGGCGGAGGCGTCCATGGGCGCACGATCGCGCCCGGCGAGCCAGACATGGGCGCCGAGGCCGCCGAGGCGCTCGGCCACGGCGCGTCCGATCCCGCTCGATGCGCCAGTGACCACCACCGTGCGCCCCGCCAGCGCGTCGGATGCGAGTTGCATCGTTTCCGTCGTCATCGGCATGCACTCCGCTTCGAGAGGTCGAGCGACGACCTTAGCGGGCATGTCACCCTTCGCCTAGAAGCAGGCTTCACGGAGAGAACACAGGCATGCTTCGAGGCACCGCCGCGCGGCAGCCGACGTTCTTCTGGATCTCGGCCGTGACCCGTACCTCAGGCATGGCACGCCGGGGCACTCGCCCCTCCTGGGAGGGTCTGAAGGACGGCCGTGCATGCGCTGGATGGTGATCCACCGTCTCCTCCGTACGCGGCGGCCCGTCCGCCGCAGGCTCAGCCCTTCGTCCAGACGATGATCACACCAACGAGCACACCCCCGAGCAGGGCGACGAAGCCGAATCGCCGACCGGCCTGCTCTGCCCGGGGCAGGAGATGCGTCGCGCCGACGTAGACGAGGGCACCGGCACAGACGGCAAGCAGTGCCCCGAGCAACTCCGCGTCGATCGAGCGTACGAAGGGCCAGGAAAGGAGCATGCCTGCAGGGGTGCTCAGTGCTGCAGCGAAGAAGGCCCAGCGCGCCGCGCGCCCTTCCGGCGTTCCACCGCGCAAGAGAAGCAGATAGATCACGATGCCCTCGGGAAACTCGTGGAGCACCATGCCGATGGTCGCGAGCACACCCGTCAGTACGCTGACCTGGAAGGTGACCGTATAGACCACGCCATCGAGAAGCGAATGCAGGCCGATGCCCAGCAGAGGCACCAGTCCGAGGGTCGGATCCATCCCACCGGGTTCCCGCTGGCAGACATAGGCGGTCAGGAATCGGTTCGAGAGAAAGAGGCCGAGGAAACCGGCGAGGAGGAAGGTCGGCGCAAGCGTGGTCATGGCGATGGCGCGGGGAATCATGTGCAGGAAGGACGCCGAGACGAGGACCCCTGCGGCAAAGCACATGAAATAGGGACTGTTGCGTTCGCCCCAGGCCGCGTGCCGTCGAATCGTCACGATGCCGGCCGTGGTCACGGCTGCCCCGGCGAGGCTGGTGCCCAGGGCCGCCCAGAAGGCGCTCGTCACCGCGCTCATGCCGAACACGGACCGCCAGCGCCCCCGCCCCTGCGACGCGGCCCCCCGCCGTGACGGTCACCGCGCGCCGCGCAGCAGCGGAAGGTCGGGAAATGCCGCTGCTGCGATGCCGACTCCAGGTTCAGGAACAGGCGACGAACGTCCGCATGCCGGACCGCGTGAACAAGGCGCTCGTGGAGCGCGGCATTCCCGATCTCGTCGGCAACGGCGTCCTCACCGGCCGAGAGCAGACTCCCGGAAGGCTTCACCCTGCCAGTCCAGGGATTCTCCGGGACCGTCAGACCGGAACGTCCGAAGAGCGTCTCGAGAGCCTCGATGTGACCTGCCTCTGCATCGCGGACGTTGACGAGTGGGCGCACGGGGCCGAAGTCCCGGATCACCCGATCGCGGGTCGCCCAGGCTCGGTACTCGTCGTCGAGCGCCTCTTCGAGGGCTTCGACCTCTGCCTTCGTCAGGAATCTCCCCGCCATGGGGCGTGCGCCTCTGGAGATCGTCGTGACCCGATGCTCGGGAAACAACGCCCTTTTTCTCACAAGGGATCGACCGCGACCTTGATTCAGGACACGCACTTCCGATCCGGCTGCCGCAGCCGACCAACGCGGGCGGCGACCTGGAGCGATGCGGCCGGACGCTTCGGCGACGGCAGCGCGGCGTCGCGCGCCTCGCACATGAACAGGACATCGTCTTCACGGCGGCTGTCCCGGGCGTCGCATGGGACCGACTCCGTTCGCCCACGGGCGTCGTCCGGCGAGTCCCACGAGCGGTGGTGCTGGACCGCCCCGCAAGCGGGGCGGTCCGGGGCGCGTTCAGAGCGTCCGCTTCGAGAAATACCAGTCCGTGTAGTCGTAACCCTCGGAGGCTCGGGCGTCTGCCGCGTCGGTCGTCTTCGGAGGCGGCACGATCACGGCGTCGCCCGAATGCCAGTTCTCGGGGGTCGCGACGCCGTGTGCATCAGACGTCTGCAGCGCCGTGAGCAGGCGCAGGAACTCATCGACGGAGCGACCGTTGCTCATGGGGTAGTACACCATCGCCCGAAGGACGCCCTCGGGGTCGACGATGAAGGTCGCACGAACCGCCGAGGTGTCACTCGCGCCCGGCTGAATCATTCCGTAGGCCGAGGCAACCCTCATGGACAGGTCCTCGATGATCGGGAAGCGCACCTCGACGCCGAACTTCTCGCGGATGCTCCGCACCCAGGCGATGTGCGCGTAGTTGCTGTCGATCGACAGCCCGAGCAGGTCGCAGTTCAGCGCCGCGAACTGCTCCTGGGCGCGGGCAAAGGCCATGAATTCGGTGGTGCAGACGGGCGTGAAGTCCGCCGGATGGGAGAAGAGGACGAGCCACTTCCCACGGTAATCCTCGAGGGCGCGTTCGCCATGGGTCGTCACCGCACGGAAGGGCGGCGCCGGTTCGTTGAGCCGGGGAAGGCTGCTTGCTGACTGCTGGGTTGTCGATTCCATGCTGATGCTCCCTGGATTGCCGAGTTGGACGGGCAGCGCCCGCTGCGAACCCAATCAAGTTATAAGGTAATACGATCTGGTTATACTTGATTGTTCCTATCCTTCCGATAGGAGGCGGCTATCGTCATCTCGAAGCGATCGGCCGGACAGGACCGATGGGACCCACAGGCCGCAGGTCCCTGTCCCGCTGCGCTGATGCGCGCTGAGGGAGTCCATCACCGGCCGGTCGCGAAGACGCGCTCATCGTCAACGGGCGACGCGGTCCGTGCCCGCGCGATCCCCTGCACCCCGGCGAGACGCATTCGGCAGCTCCGCTCGCGGACGGGACTGCGCGCGTTTCCATCCCCTCCCGGCTCGGCTACGCTCTCGGCCCCCAGCACGGGGACCACGGGCATCCCATCGGCCGGCGCGCGCCGGAGCGGACCGCCATGCACGATCGACCACCGCTGCTCGAACTGACGGACTCGGGGCTCTACTGCCCGGCGGGCGATTTCCACGTGGATCCCTGGCGGCGTGTGCCGCGTGCCGTCATCACCCACGGCCACGGCGACCACGCGCGGCCCGGCATGGGGCACTACTGGACGCAGCGCGACGGCGTGCCGATCCTGCGCAAGCGTCTGGGCCGCTACATTCCTCTCGACGGCGTGGGCTACGGCGAGCCGATGCGCTTCGGCGACGTCACCGTGAGCCTGCATTCGGCGGGGCACATCCTCGGCTCCGCGCAGGTGCGCATCGAGCACGAGGGTGCGGTCTGGGTCGTCTCCGGCGACTTCAAGCGCGATGCCGATCCGACCTGCGCGCCCTTCGAGGTCGTGCCCTGCGACACCTTCATCACCGAGGCCACCTTCGCCTTCCCGGTCTATCGCTGGCCGGACACGGCCGAGGTCGCCCGCGAGGTGCACGCATGGTGGCGCGCCTGCGCCGAGGCGGGCCGACCGGCCCTGCTCTTCTGCTACGCGCTCGGCAAGGCCCAGCGGCTGCTGGCCGAACTCATGGCCTGCACGGATCAGGAGGTGCTGCTCCACGGCGCCATGGTCGATCTCGTCCGCATCTATCGTGATGCGGGGGTGGCCATGCTGCCGACACGGGCCGTCTCCGAGATCGGGCGCAGCGCCGACTTCGCGGGCGCGCTGATCATGGCCCCGCCTTCCGCCTCCGGATCCAAGTGGATGCGCCGCTTCAAGGGGGCCTCCACGGGGTTCGCGTCCGGGTGGATGCAGATCCGCGGCAATCGGCGGCGGCGGGGCTACGACCGGGGGTTCGTCCTGTCGGACCATGCGGACTGGCCCTCCCTCGTACGCACGGTGGAGGACTGCGGCGCACGGCGCGTGCTCGCCACCCACGGCAACACGGACGTCCTCGTGCAGTACCTGCGCGAACGGGGCATCGAGGCAGCGCCCCTGAAGACCCCCTACGGCGACGAGGACGTGGAGGACGCACTCGCCGAGGACGCCCGCTGATGCGCGCCTTCGTCGAACTCTTCGAACGGCTGGACGCCACCACCTCCACGAACGGCAAGGTGGAGGCGCTGGCCGACTACTTCCGCACCGCGGACGCTGCGGATGCGGGCTGGGCGGTGTTCTTCCTCTCCGGCCGGCGCCTGAAGCGCCTCATCGGCGCCGCAGAACTGCGCCAGTGGATCCGGGCGCGCACCGGCCTCCCCGAATGGCTCTTCGAGGAAAGCTACGGCCACGTCGGGGATCTCGCGGAAACGGCTGCCCTGCTGCTCGCGGGCGAGGACGACGGCGAGCTCGAGATCGGTCTCGCCGCCCTGGTCGAGGGCCGCCTCCTGCCCCTGCGCGGCCGCGACGCGGACCTGCGCCGCGAGGCGATCATGACGCTCTGGTCGACACTGCCGGCGCGGCAGCTGTTCCTCTTCAACAAGGTGATCACCGGCGCCCTGCGCGTGGGCGTATCGCAGCGGCTCCTGGTGCGGGGCCTCGCGCAGGCGAGCGGCATCGACGAGAAGGTCCTCGCCCATCGCCTCATGGGCACCTGGGAGCCGGACGCCGACTTCTATGCACGCCTCGTGGGCGAGGACGACGGCGACGCGGATCTGTCGCGCCCCTATCCCTTCTTTCTCGCCTCACCCCTCGAGGGCCCGCCGGACGCGCTGGGCCCCGTGAGCGACTGGATCGCCGAATGGAAGTGGGACGGCATTCGCGCCCAGCTCGTGCGCCGGGAAGGACGCTGCTTCGTCTGGTCCCGGGGGGAGGAGCTCATGCTCGGTCGTTTTCCCGAGATCGAGGCCGCGGCGACTGCCCTCCCCGACGGCACCGTGATCGACGGCGAGATCCTGGCCTGGGCGGATGACGGCCCCCTGGATTTCTCCCTGCTGCAGACGCGCATCGGGCGCAAGAAGCCGGGCCCGACGACCCTGGCCCGCGCACCGGTGACGCTCATGGCCTACGACCTGCTCGAGGACGGCGGCGAGGACATCCGCCAGCAGGCCCTTGCAACGCGACGCGCGCGGCTCGCGGCGCACGTCGCGGCAACGCCGGGCCTGCGTCTGTCGGACACCGTCGAGGCCGGGGATTGGGAGACCCTCGCGCAGGCACGCGAGGCGGCTCGCGGCCGCGGCACCGAGGGCCTCATGCTCAAGCGCGCGGCCTCCCCCTATCAGCTCGGACGCCGGCGCGGCGACTGGTGGAAGTGGAAGGTCGCCCCGCAGACCCTCAACGCGATCCTGCTCTGCGCCCAGCCCGGCCACGGACGCCGCGCCAATCTGTTCACGGACTACACCTTCGCCGTGTGGGACGACGACACCCTGGTCCCCATCGCCAAGGCCTATTCCGGGCTCGACAACGCGGAGATCGACGAACTGGATCGCTGGATCCGCAAGCACACCCGGGAGCGCTTCGGCCCGGTGCGTTCCGTGGAACCACAGCAGGTCTTCGAGCTCGCCTTCGAGGGCATTCATCCGTCCCCACGGCACCGTTCCGGCGTCGCCGTGCGCTTTCCGCGCATCGCCCGCTGGCGGCGCGATCTCGGCCCGGCCGATGCGGATCGTCTCGACGATCTGCGCAAGCTCATCGATGCCTGACGCCGGCCCGCGCATTCCGGCAGGCGCCCTGCCCGCCGCCGTCGATCGCTGGCTCGATGCGCGCGGCTGGACGCTCTTTCCCTTCCAGCGCACGGCCATCGCGGCCTACCTCGCCGGGGAGAGCGGCCTCGTGCATTCCGCCACCGGCTCCGGCAAGACGCTGGCGGCGATCCTCGGCCCGCTCTGCGAGGCGCTGACGACCGATCCGGACGCGAGCCCCTCGGCACAGGTGCTCTGGATCACGCCCCTGCGCGCCCTGGCGACGGACATCGCTCACAACCTGCGCACGGTGATCGAGGGCGTCGGCCTGCCCTGGACCGTCGAGCTGCGCACCGGCGATACGAACAGCAGTGCACGCGCCCGCCAGCGCCGCCGGCTGCCGAGCCTGCTCGTCACCACGCCAGAGAGCCTCGCGCTGCTGTTGTCCTACCCGGACACGCTGCGCCAGCTTCGCGGCCTGCGCGCGGTGGTGGTGGACGAGTGGCACGAGCTGCTCGGCAACAAGCGCGGCGTGCTCCTCGAGCTGGGCCTCGCGCGCCTGCGCAGGCTCGCGCCAGCGCTGCGCACCTGGGGCCTGTCGGCGACGCTCGGCAACACGGAGACGGCCCTGCAGGTGCTCCTCGGCCCGGGCCGACACGGTCGCCTCGTCGCCAGCGATCTCGACCGCCCGGTCACCATCGACACCCTGATCCCGGCGAGCCTCGAGCGCTTTCCCTGGGGCGGGCACATCGGCCTGAAGCAGCTCGACGCCGTGGCGGACGCCATCGACGAGGCCGGCAGCACCCTGGTGTTCTGCAATACGCGCTTCCAGGCGGAAGCCTGGTACGACGCGCTGCTGCGTCGTCGCATCGACTGGGTCGATCGCATGGCCCTGCACCACGGCTCCCTCGATCGCGACCTGCGCGAGCGCGTCGAGGTGCTCCTGCGCGACGGCAGCCTGAAGTGCGTCGTCGCCACCTCCAGCCTGGACCTGGGCGTGGACTTCACCCCGGTGGATCAGGTGATCCAGATCGGCGGCCCCAAGGGCATCGCCCGCCTCCTGCAGCGCGCCGGCCGCAGCGGCCACGGGCCCGGGCGCCGCTCGCGGGTCCGCTGTGCACCGAGCCATGCGCTGGAGATGCTCGAGTACGCCGCCGCCCGGCGGGCCGTGGCCGCGGGCCGCATCGAGCCGCGCGAGCCCCTGCGCAACTGCCTGGACGTGCTGGCCCAGCACCTGGTGACGCGCGTCCTCGGCGAGCCCGCATCGGCTGAGGATCTTCTCGCCGAGGTCCGGGACTGCCACGCCTTCGCGACCCTGTCGGACGCGCACTGGGCCTGGACCCTCGACTTCCTGACCCGCGGCGGGCCGGCGCTGAAGGCCTATCCGGAGTATCAGCGCCTGGTCGTGCAGGACGCTGTGCTGCGCATCGCCTCCCCCGCCCTCGCCCGCCGACACCGCATGGGCATCGGCACCATCACCGCCGACGCCGCCATCCAGGTGCAGTGGCTCGGTGGCGGGCGCATCGGCCACGTCGAGGAATCCTTCATCAGCCGCATGAAGCCCGGCGAGCGCTTCATGTTCGGCGGGCGCGTGCTGGAGCTGGTGCGGGTCAGGGACATGACCGCCTTCGTGCGCCGGGCCACGAGCTCGAAGCGCGCCATCCCGAAGTGGGTGGGCGGACGCCTGCCCTTGTCCAGCGAACTCGCCGACGGCGTGCTCGAGCTCTGCGACGCCTTCGCTGCAGGCGACACCCGGGAACCGGAGGTGGCCGCGCTGGCGCCGCTGCTGAGGGTGCAGCGCGACTGGTCGGCACTGCCGGGCCGCGACACGCTGCTCGTGGAACGCATCCAGACGCGCGAGGGCCACCACCTGTTCCTCTATCCCTTCGCGGGGCGTCTGGTGCACGAGGGGCTCTCCGCCCTGGTCGCCTGGCGCATCGGTCAGCAGCAGCCGGCGACCTTCACGACGGCCGTCAACGACTACGGCTTCGAACTCCTGACCGCCGATCCCCTCGACGTCGACGAGGAGAGCCTGCGCCGGGTCCTCGACCCGACGGGGCTGGCCGACGACGCCCTCGCCTGCATCAACGCCGGCGAAATGGCGCGGCGGCGTTTTCGCGAGATCGCCCGCATCGCCGGGCTCGTCTTCCAGGGCTTTCCCGGTGCCGGCAAGAGCACGCGCCAGATCCAGGCTTCCTCGGGGCTCGTCTACGACGTGCTCGCGCGCCACGACGCCGACAATCGCCTCCTCGAGCAGGCCCGGCGCGAGGTGCTCGAGCAGGAACTCGAGGCGCTGCGCCTCACACAGGTGCTGGAGCGGAGCCGCACGCAGCGCATCGCCCTCACGCAACCGGAGCGACTGACGCCCTTCGCCTTTCCGCTCTGGGTGGATCGCATCCAGACACGGCTGTCCACGGAGCGCTGGCAGGACCGGGTGGCGCGCATGCTCGGCAGCCTCGAGAAGGCGGCAGGCGCCGCATGAGTTCGATCGTGGAGGTCTGCCTGGCCGGCGAGTCCGTGATTCTCGATGCGGACCGCGCGCTGATCTGGCAGCGTCGGGTGCTCGTCGCCGACGTGCACCTCGACAAGGCGAGCAGCTTCCAGCGCGCCGGCATGGCCGTGCCCCTCGGCGACGAGCAACGCGATCTCGACCGCCTCGCGGCCCTTGCCGCGCGCCACGACGCTGCGGAGATCATCGTCCTCGGCGATCTCGTGCACGCCCCGCCGCGCCCCGGCAGCACCACGGAGCGGGTGCTGCTGAACTGGGCGGACGCCCATCGCGATCTGCGCCTGAGCGTCGTGCTCGGCAACCACGACCGGGACGCCCGGGAGCGCCTCGCGCACTGGCCCCTGAGCTGGCTGGACGACGACGTCACGCTTGGCCCCTTCCGCCTGCGCCATGCGCCGGCGCCATGCCCCGACCCGGCTCTCTTCGAGATCGCCGGCCATCTGCATCCGGTGGTCCGCCTGCGCGACGGCAACCGAGACACCGCACGCCTGTCCGTGTTCTGGCAGCGCCCCGGGGGCCTCGTGCTGCCCGCCTTCGGCAGCTTCACCGGCGGCCATCCCGTCGCCCCCGCACCCGGCGATCGCCTCCATGCCGTTCACGGCGGATCGATCCTCAGCCTGCCGCCTCGCGCCGCCTGAACGACGGCCAGACGACGCCTCCCCTACACGGCAACACCGCCGGGGTTCCATGCCCGGGGCGGAGGCGTATCCTGTTTTGCAGACGCCTGAACACCCTGGGGAGGGCACATGGCCTACGTAGAAGGACGCACGGTCCACGACGCCGATTCACACGTGATGGAACTGCCCGGGACCATCCTCGAGTACCTGGATCGCCGGCACCACGAGGCCTTCTCGGCGCGCGCCAACAAGCTCCAGCTCATGACCGACTGGGTACCGAAGGCAGTCGCGAAGCAGGACGATCCCGCGTTCCGCGCACGGGACGAGGAAGAACTCCTGCTGCGCAAGAATCACCTCGCCCTCGGCGCCTTCCGGAACAGCGACCGGGTGCGCGCCCTGGATCTTCTCGGCTTCACCAGCCAGCTCGTGTTCACCACGGACGCTCTGGGCAACTACGGGCTCGAGAAGGGCGACGACCACGCCCTCGCGCTGGCCAGCGCCCGTGCCCACAACCGCATGCTCGCGGACTTCTGCGCCGTCGACCCGCGCCTGCTCGCCACCGGCTACGTGCCGCTCATCGACATCGATGCCGCCGCCGACATCGCCCGCGAAGCCATCGATCTCGGCTGCCGAGGCCTCGTGATCAATTCCACGCCGCCGGCCACCCACTCACCGAGCCATGTGGGCCTCGACCCCTTCTGGGCCGTCGCCCAGGAAGCCGGCGTACCGATCCTGTTCCACGTGGGCGGCGAGGAGAAGATGAACCCCGCCTACTTCGAGAACGGCCTGCCGCGCGTCAAGGACTTCCACGGCGGCGACGAGAACTTCACCGGCCTGTCGTTCATGACCATCCCCCTGGCCGTCTGGCAGACCATGACGGCCCTGATCTTCGACGGCGTGCTCGATCGCTTTCCGCGCCTGAAGTTCGGCGCCATCGAACTGGGCGCTTCCTGGGTGCCGAGCTGGCTGCGTTACATGGATTCCGGCTTCGAGGCGTTCCGCAAGGGCGAGGCGCGGCTCCAGGCGCTTTCGGCGCGGCCGAGCGAGATCGCACAGCGCCAGTTCCGCGTGACGCCCTACCCGCACGAGCCCACGGGCTGGATCATCGCGAACTCGAGCGAGGACATGCTCCTGTTCTCCTCGGACTTCCCGCACGTGGAAGGCGGCCGCAATCCCATCAAGCGCTTCGAGGACAACCTCGGCGACGCACCCGCGTCCGCGCGCCGGCGCTTCTATCGCGACAACTTCATCGACCTGATGGGCGCCGCATTGCCGGCCGAATTGCGGGACCACCCCTCGGTCGCGGCCTGAGGGGCATGCCTTGAGAGCACGCAGCGCCCACCGGTGGCGGGCGCGCTCAGGCCGGTCGAGGGAGAGGGAAGTGCAGCAGTCGGACGACCGGCGCCGCGGGGTCGTCCACACCGGCCACGACGTTCTCCGCAAGGGTGAGAAGCGCCCGTTCGTGACCGCCCATGAAGGCGGCGATGCGCGCCGCTTCAGGGTCCTCGTCCGCGGAGACCAGACTCGCGAGTTCTTCGTAGCGCGGCAAGTAGTGGGCGGTCACGAGGTCGCGCATGGCGCCGAAGCGCTCCGCCCAGGGCAGGCTGTTCATCTGCGCGCTCGCGGCCGCACCGGCCTCAGGCCCCCCCGCCTCGTGAACCATTGACAGCCCGAAGCGCATCAGGAGCGGGCGCAGGATCGCCCTCCCTTCGGTCT
>JAZBPI010000100.1:0-10996 GCA_036351555.1 Pseudomonadales bacterium | reverse complement strand
GAAGCGGATGTCGCGCTCGATGCGGTGCGCGTCGGCGATCGGCTGCGCGTGCGTCCCGGCGAGAAGATCCCCGCCGATGGGATGGTGCTCGAGGGCGCGAGTGCCGTCGATGAATCCATGATCAGTGGCGAGCCGGTGCCCGTGGAAAAGACCGAGGGCGAGCGGGTCACCGGCGCCACCGTGAACGGCACGGGTGGACTCGTGATCCGCGTCGATCGGGTCGGCGACGACGCGCTCCTCTCGCGTATCGTCCACATGGTCGCCGAAGCGCAGCGCTCCCGCGCACCGGTGCAGAAGCTGGTCGATCAGGTGGCGGCGGTGTTCGTACCCGCGGTCATCGGCATCGCCGTGCTCACCTTCCTGATCTGGACGCTCGTCGGCCCCGAGCCCCGCATGGCCCATGCGCTGGTCAACGGCGTCGCCGTGCTGATCATCGCCTGTCCCTGTGCCCTCGGTCTGGCGACGCCCATGTCGATCATGGTGGCGACCGGGCGCGGCGCCTCCATGGGGGTCCTGTTCCGGGACGCCGAGTCCATCGAGGTGCTTCGTGACGTCGACACGCTCGTGGTCGACAAGACGGGGACGCTCACGCTCGGCCGGCCGGAACTGGCCGACCTGGTCACGTTCGGCGCCATGGAGCCGGATGCGCTGCTGGCGCTGGTGGCGGCCCTCGAGCGCGGCAGCGAACATCCACTCGCCGAGGCGATCGTCCGCGGTGCCGAGAAACGCGGCGTCGACGTCCCCGAGGCGGAGGGTTTCGAGTCGCTCACCGGGAAGGGCGCCCGAGCATCCGTCGACGGCCACGCTGTCGCGATCGGCAATCGCGCCCTGTGCGATGAACTCGGCGTCGATGCGACGCCCGCTGACGAGGCGGCCGAGGCGCAACGGAGTGAGGGCCGAACCGCCATGTACTGCATCGTCGACGGCGCCCTCGCCGGACTCCTGAGCGTCGCCGATCCGGTCAAGGACTCGACGCCCGAGGCCGTGGAGCGACTGCATGCGGACGGCCTGCGCATCGTCATGGTCACGGGCGATGCGGAGGCGACGGCGCGGACCGTCGCCCGCCGGCTCGGCCTCGACGAGGTGTTCGCCGACACGCTCCCGGAGCAGAAGCTGGAGATCGTTCGCCGCCTGCAGGCGGAGGGTTCGAAGGTGGCGATGGCCGGCGACGGTATCAACGATGCGCCGGCGCTCGCGGCGGCGGACGTGGGCATCGCGATGGGTACGGGCACGGACGTGGCCATGGAGAGCGCCGGCGTCACCCTCGTCAAGGGTGATCTGCGCACGATCGCCGACGCACGTGCATTGTCGCGCGCGACCATGGCGAACATCCGTCAGAACCTGCTGTTCGCCTTCGGTTACAACAGCCTCGGCATTCCCGTTGCCGCGGGCCTGTTCTACCCGGTCTTCGGTCTGCTGCTCTCGCCGATGCTGGCGGCGGCGGCCATGAGCCTGAGTTCCGTTTCGGTGATCGGCAACGCGCTGCGCTTGCGGGGACAGACGCTCTCCTGAGCCGGGTCGACGGGCTGGACGTCCGCGACCGATCGCGCGATGCTTGCCATTCCACGGAGGCGCCGAGAAGGCGATTCCATGAACGTCGAGCGCTGTGCCCTGCAGTCGGTACGCGAAGCCCTTCTCGGGCAGCGGAGGTGGTTCGCCTTCTTCGCTGCGCTGCAGTGCCTCGCCGCGCTCTCGCTCTTCGCCGTCACGCCCGTCGACGGCTCCCTGGCCGGGGCGGCCTCCCCCGGCGTCATGGTCGACGATTCGAGCGACCTCGATCCCACCACGGAACTCGATGCGTCGGATGTGCCCCTGCTGTCGGCCGGCCAGTGGCCCGCCGCGATGGACATGGGCCCCGCGCATACCGGGTTCGCCGTCGTCGCCGAGGCCCACGCCCAGGCGGTGCGCTGGCGCGGTACGCCGGTCCGGGGTCCCCCTCCAGTCACGCTCCCGTCGTCCTGATCGAGCGGCTCGGCCGCTTCTTCCAAGACCGTCCGGAGATGACCTCGCGGCTGTGCGAGGTCCTGGAGACATGCCATGAAAGCACTGCCGATCTATCGTATCCAACGGGATGATCACCTCGTCTGGCCGGACGAGGTGCAGGAAATCGACTGGGATTCCCCCGCCGAAGCGGTGTTCACGGACTTCCGCGAGCACGAGCCACTGGTCATCGCGGGCAGCATGTCCGCCGAGGACGGTGCGCGGCAGCTGCGGCAGACCCATGCCCTGCTCAAGCTGGTGGTCGATCAGGACGGCGACTTCGTCGGGATCGTCCGACCCGAGGATCTCTCCGAGCAGAGCATCCTGCGCCTCGTGGCCTGCGGCGCGCGGCGCGAGGACATCTGCGTGCGCGATCTCATGCTCCCGCGGGCCGCGGTCTGTGCCATCGACCGGGCCGACCTGCACCGTGCGACCGTGGGGGATCTGGTGAAGACCCTGCGCCATCACGGTCAGGCGCACTGCCTGGTCGTGGACGAGGGCGCGCACGAGATCCGCGGCGTGATCTCCGCCGAGGATCTGGCGCGGCGTCTGCACGTGCGGATCCGGGTCGACACACCGCCCACCTTCGCGCAGATCCATCAGGCCGTCCGGCACTGATGCGCCTCGCGTGGCGGCCGAGGGCGGTCGCCACGCGCAGCGCTGCAGCGGGCCGGAACCCCCGGTAGCATGCGCGGTCTCACGGGTGCATCCATCGATACGCCACAGGAGACGCCATGCCCCCGGTGTTGCTTCGACCCTCGATCCTCGTCGCCTTGCTGTGCGCGGCCGTTGCAGCCCTCTCCGGCTGTGCGCCGTCTTCTGCCGGTGGTGCAGAGGCCTCCGCCCCGGCGGCCGGTGCCCTGCCCGAGCCTCAGCAGATCGAGACGGCCATCTTCGCTGCGGGGTGCTTCTGGTGTGTGGAGCAGGCCTTCGACGGCGTCGAGGGCGTGCGCGCGACGACGTCGGGCTATACGGGGGGCACCGTGGTGAATCCCTCCTACAGGCAGGTCTCGGCCGGCAGCACCGGCCACTACGAGGCCGTGCGGGTGCGTTTCGATCCGTCCGTGGTGAGCTATGCGGAACTGCTCGACGTGTTCTGGCACAACGTCGATCCAACGGACGCGCGTGGCCAGTTCTGCGACAAGGGCCCGTCCTATCTCGGGGCGATCTTCTATCGCGACGAGAATCAGCGTCAGCTCGCGGAGGCATCGAAGGCGGCGCTCGTGGCCGACCCGCAGGCGCCGTCACCGATCGTCACGGAGATCCTTCGCGCCGGGCCCTTCTACGAGGCCGAGGACTACCATCAGGACTACTACCGCAAGAATCCCCTTCGCTACCGCTACTACAAGACGGCCTGCGGCCGCGCCGCGCGCCTCGAGGAGCTCTGGGGCCCGAAGGCCGGTTGAGTGCGGCGCCGGCCCGGGCGGTCGCGCGCCTTCGCCCACGACGGGGCGCGCAGGTCAGGGCCCGGCGGCGCGCTCCGCACGGGGATCGGGCCGGAGCGCGGAGAGCGGCAGGCGGAGCGTCCGGACCGGCTGGCCGGCGCGATCGAGAATCATCAGGGTCAGCTGCGCCTGTGCCCAGTCGATCTCCAGGGCGCCGAAATTCTCCTCCGTGAAGGTCGCGCCCAGGCGCCTCGGACCGGCTTCCTCCCCGGCGCCGGCGATGGGCAGATTCAGCGAACTCGAGGTCACCTCGTAGAGCGGGTAGGGCAGTCCGCTCACCTGTCGATAGATTCCCGCGCGATGGCGATCCCCGGACAGGATCAGCAGCCCCTCGGGCGCGATGCGGTCGATGAGGGCGTAGAGGCGGTCGCGTTCCGCGGGCAGCATGCGCCACGCCTCCCAGCCGTGGCCGTCGGCGATCACCTGTACGGAGGAGACGAGCAGGCGCAGCTCCGCCGGCTCCCGGAGCCGGGCCTCCAGCCAGCGCCACTGCGCTTCTCCGAGCATCTCCAGGCCGGGTGTGGCGTCCGGGACGTAGCGTTCGCGTCCGGGGGCGCCGAAGCTGTCCGTGGCTTTCAGCTCGGCACGGAAGGAGCGTGTATCGAGCAGGATGATCTGCACGCGACGGCCTTCGGGGCCGACGATGCGCGACTGGTAGACGCCGGGTCGATCGCGCACGGGGTCGTCCGCTGGCGTATGCCAGAACTCGTGGAAGAGCACCTCGGCGCTCGCACGCCCGGCGAAGGACGCGCCGCCGTCGTTCTTCCCGTAGTCATGATCGTCCCAGGTCGCCAGGACCGGTGTGGCCACGCGCAGCCTGTTGAGGCCGGGGGAACGGGCCTGGAGCGCATAGGCCTCGGCAAGGGCCTCGAGCGCGGGGGGCTCTGCATCGCCGTAGACGTTGTCTCCCATGAACAGGAAGAGATCCCAGGGCTGGCCGTCGACCACGTCGAGGATCGACTGGTCCCGCGCCTGATGCAGGCAGGACGCGAAGCCGATGCGCTGCAGCAGGGCGTCGCCCTTCAGCGGCGGCGACGCCGGGGCCGCCGCGACCGCATCGAGCAGCGGTGCTGCGCCAGCGAGCCATGGCGCGACTGCCAGCCAGCCGAGCACCACGAGCCGTGCGGGATGCCGCATGCCTGCGCCTCCGGAGGATGAGCTTCCTTCAGAGTCTATGTGATCCGCGTGACAGACGGATGGCCATGGCGTTGACGACGGCGGGCGGGGCCACGAGCATTCGGAACGGCCCTTCGCGAGGAGAGAAGACCATGCGCATGCTGCTCGGCAGCCTCCTGCTGGCCGCGGCCCTGCCGGCGTCGGCGGACAGCGGAGCCCTGGTCCGAGCGATCGAGGACGCCGCACGCGAGGACGGCGTGCACGGTGCGGTGCGCATCGTCGACGGCGGTCGTCTGGTGCACGAAGGCGGCTACGGCTATGCCGACCGGGAATGGTCCGTGCCGAACGCCGGGGACACGCGCTACCGGATCGCGTCCCTGACCAAGCAGTTCCTCGCGATCCTCCTGCTCCAGGAGGCAGAGCGCGGGCGCCTGGATCTGCAGGCGACCCTGGACCGCTATCTGCCGGACTATGCCGCGCCCTGGGCCGGGCAGGTGTCGATCCATCAGCTGCTGGTGCATACGGCCGGCGTGCCCGATTTCGTGTCCCTGGACTGGGACGCCTACACGCGTCGTTATCTGCACGTCCGTGTTCCCGCGGAGGACATCGCCGCCGATCTCGCGACCCAGGCGCTCGAGTTCGCACCGGGCGCGCGCTTCGCCTACAGCAACTCCGGCTATCTGCTGCTCGGCCTCGTGCTCGAGGCGGTCACGGGCGCGTCCTGGTGCGCGCTCCTGAAGGAACGGATCCTCGATCCGGCGGGCATGGCGGACTCCGGCTGCGACGACTTCGAGACCGTTCGGCCCCGGCGCGCGCGGGGCTACTACCTGCGCTCCGAGCAATACTCGAATGCGCCCTACGACCACTCGGCGCATGCCGAAGGAAACATGTACGCGACGGTGCGTGATCTCGAGCGTTACGACCGGGCCCTGCGCGAGGGTCGTCTCCTGTCGCCGCCCATGCAGGCGCTCATGCATCTGCCGCACGTGCGGGTCCGGGCGGAGGAGGGGGAGCGCGAGCGCTGGTACGGCTACGGCGTCTATCTGCAGCGTCGCAGCGACGAGGAGGGGGGTGAGGTCACGGTCGCGACGCACAGCGGGGGTATCGAGGGTTTCTCCGCCTTCCTCCTGCGCGGACTCGAGGATGGTCGCTTCGTGGCGTTGCTCGAGAACGTCACCCGCGACGGCGAGCGCGTGGACGTCGTCCATGCGCTCTATCCGCCCGTGGCCGCGCCGGCAGCGCCCTGACGATCCTCTTCAGCGGCGCCCTTCGGGCCCCACGGCGCCGGCCGCGATCAGCGCCTCGATGTCCCCGTCGGAGAAGCCCGCCTCGCGCAGCACCTCCTCGCTGTGCGCGCCGAGCGCCGGCGCCGGGCCCCTGGGGCGCACGTCCGCGCCCTGGATGCGCAGGGGGGCGGCAACGGTGCGATAGCGCCCGATGGCCGGATGCTCGAGCTCCGGGAACAGGCCGATGGCCTCGGCCTGGGGGTCGCTCGCCACTTCGTCGAGGGTGAGGACAGGCCCCCAGATCAGCCCGGCTTCGTCGAAGATCCGTCCCCATTCGTCCCGGCTGCGCGCGGCGAGGGCACGATCGATGCCGTCGACGATCTCCCGCATGTTCTGGAAGCGGCCCCGGAGGTCCTCGAAGCGCGGATCCTCGAGCCAGGCGTCCAGGCCGATGGCGCGACAGAATCGCGGCCAGGCCGCGGGTTCGGGCATGTTGATGACGATCCACTTGCCGTCGCCGCAGGGATAGCGGTTCGAGGTCGCGCTGATCTGCTCGTGGCGTGTCCGGCGCCGCACCGGCGCACGGTCCACTGCGGTGATGGCGAAGTCCGTCGCCTGGGTCCAGACGGCGGTCTCGAAGAGGGAGGTCTCCACGATCTGTCCCTCGCCCGTGCGCTCGGCGAGGCGCAGGGCGGCGAGGATGGCCGACAGCAGGGCGAGCCCCGTCGTGTGGTCGCCCTGTGCCGGCCGAGCCATGGGCACGAAGCCGTCCGGCCCTTCCCGCATGGCGTCGTAGAGGCCGGAACGGCCGAAGAAGGCGGTGACGTCGTAGCCGGGGCGCCAGGCTTCGGGCCCGTCCGTGCCATAGCCCGTGAGCGTCGCGTGGACGAGCCGCGGGGCATAGCGATGCAGCGTGGCCGCGTCCAGGCCGTACTTCTCCTGGCGCGCCGGGAGCAGGTTGCACAGGAAGATGTCGGCCGTGGCGACGAGGCGCCGCACGACTTCCTGACCCTCCGGCCGGGTCAGATCCACGGCGACGGAACGCTTGCCGCGATTGTCCACGTCGAAGCCGTAGTCGTAGGCCTTGGCCGCGCCGTCCTCGATCTTCGGGGGGCGGCCCATGCCGCGCATGGGATCACCGCGGGGCGGCTCGATCTTGATCACCGTGGCGCCGAGGTCGGCGAGGATCGCGCCGGCGCTGGGCGCGGCCATCCAGTTGTCGATCTCGACGACCTTGATGTCGTCCAGGGGTGCAGTCATGGTCTCGCCTCCGGCGCTACGGGCGCCGCGCATCTTGCCGTATTCGCGGTGGGGGCGCGATGCGAGCGGTGACTCGGGGGGACGCGATTGGGGCGGGCCGGCGGCTTCGGTTAAGCTCCGCACCTCGCGCCAGGGATCGGCGCGGGTCGTTTCTCGATTCTCAGCCTGCCGCTTGTCCCTACTCCGAGCCATCGACAGACATGGCCGCCGAGGCGCGTCGTGTCCCCTGATCCCCAGCCGCCTCCGGAGTCCACCGCGTGCCCTCGCTTGCTTCCAAGGTCATGCGCTGCCAGGAGGCCCGCTGGCCTGCGCTGATCCTCGGCCTGCTGGTGTCGGCCGCGGCGGCGGAGCCGGTCTCGAAGCAGGGGCTGTCCTTCTCGGGCAGTTTCCGCAGCCGCTTCGAAACGCTCGACGGCGAGTTCCGCCGCAACCGGGTCGGCAGCGACCAGCTCCTGACCCTGCGCACCGATCTGCGGCTCGATCTGTCGCGCGAGCGCTGGTTCGCTCAGGCCGAGCTCATCGACGCGCGGGCCTATCTCGCATCGGACGACACGCCACTCAACACCACGCTGATCAATGCCCTGGAGCCGGTGAACGCCCACGTCGGTCTGCGCCTCGGCGACGACGAAGCGGCCGGCGGCGTACTCCGTCTCGGCTGGCAGACCCTCGATCTCGGCAGTCGTCGCCTCGTTGCCCGCAATCGCTGGCGCAACACGACCAATGCTTTTCTCGGCGCGAGTCTCGACTGGCACCACGCGACCGGGAGTCAGACGAAGGCCTTCGCGGTCTCGACCATGAACCGCCTGCCGAATGACCGGGCCGGCTTGCGCGACAACGACATCGAGCTCGACGACGCGTCCGCGGAGCGTCGCTTCGTCGGGCTCTTCCATGCCGGCGAAGGTCTCGGCCGCCCCCTGGAGCTCTGGGCCCTTCATCTGGACGAGGGCGATGCGCCGGGCGCGCCCTCCGCGAATCGCCGCCTGTGGACCCTGGGATTCCGCGTTCGGCAGGCCGCAGGCAGGCAAGCCTGGGACTGGGAGCTGGAGTCGGCGGTGCAGTTCGGCCGCGCCCGGGCGACGCGTCTGCCTGCCGACGCGACCGATCTCGACGTGCGCGCACACTTCGAACACTTGAGCGTCGGCTACCGTTTCGATGCCGCCCTCGAACCCCGTCTGGCGCTGGACGTGGACTACGCGAGCGGCGACGCCGATCCGGAGGACGACCGCTTCGGGGCCTTCGACCAGCTGTTCGGCGCCGCGGTCGGTGATCTTGGCCCGCGCGGTCTCTTCGGCGCCTTCAATCGCAGCAATCTGCTTCTCGTCGGTGGGCGCCTGGACTGGCGCCTGCCCGCGGACGTGGATGGCTCGCTGCGCATCCGGCAGGCCTCGCTCGCGGAGCGGCGTGACCGCTGGCGTGGCACCCTGCTCGGCGACCCCGCCGGCGCGCCGCGGGATCTCGGCGTACAGACGGAACTGCAGTTCCGGTGGCGACCGGCAGGAAAACACCACTCGGTGGCCGGTGGCCTCGCCTGGCTCGCGAAGGGCGCTTTCCAGGCTGACCCCGACGTCGGAACGAACGAGCAGGGCGACAGCGTCTACGGTTGGTTCGATCTGTCCCTCGCCTTCTGACCAGACTCCGACGGCTGCCCATCGATCCTCGGATCGGCCCACATGGAAGAGTTTCGGGCGACGGGATCTGGAGTACGATCCGCCGCCGTATCCTGACCATCGGGCTCCTGTCGCGCGGCGCCGGGCCCCGGCATCGCAGACAACGATCTCATGGAGTCCGTCTATGTCTCGATCCGTCGCCCTGCTTCTCGCGACGCTGCTCTGCATCGCGGCACCCGCGCCTGTGGTGGCAGCGGAATCGCACGAGGAGGCCGCGGAGGGCCGCGTTGCGGTGGCCGTGTTTCTCGGCGCCACGCGTGCGGATGAGCGCAACGAGCCGACGCTCGGTTTCGAAGCGGGCTATCGCATCGATGAGCACTGGAGCGTCGGTGCTGTCGTGGAGCGCGCGGATCGCGAGCAGGATTCGACCCTTCTGCTCGCCGGCGTCGGCTGGCATCCGTTCGGGGCAGGCCCGCGAATCCAGCTGGGCATCGGTCGGAAGGATCCCCGGGGCGTGGAGGAGACGGTCGTCCGCACGGGACTGGCGTACGAGTTCGAATTGACCGGTGGCTGGGCCTTGCAGCCCTACCTCGCCAGGGACTTCCTCGACGACGAGGAGGACGAGACCGTGTTCGGCCTCTACTTCGGCAGGAACTTCTGAAGACGAGACGCCCTAGGGCGCGCATGGCCCCCCGCCCGCGTTCAGAGCGGGGTGTCCGTCTCGTCATCCGCAAGCGGCGCGCTCGCCCGCTTCTTCCGTCCGGTCACGGAGGTGTCGTGGCTCGGAGCTGTGTCCTCCAGCCCGAGCAGGGCGTTCATCGTGCGCTGCGCCAGTCCGGTCGCCGTGCGGTTTCTCAGGTGCACCAGCCAGATGTTCGTTGCGATTCCGAGCTCGAAGGGAATGATCCCTAGGCCAGGAAACATCAGGCCGTCGTCCACTTCCCGCTGCAGGACAGCCGTGATGGCGTCGGTCCGCATCGCGACCTGCATGCAGGCACTCAGGTTCTCGATCTGCACGTCGGGCACGGCCTGCACCCGTCTTCTCCCCCAGTCCGATACTGCTTCCGATCCGAGTAGCGAGGAAAGTCGCGCTCGCATCGGCAGCGGCACGCTAGGTGTGACCCAGGGGTAGGCGAGAATGTCGCTCAAGGAAAGCTGTTTCCTCTGGAACAGCTCGTGATCGAGACGAGCCGCCAGCGCCATGGGCTCTCCCTCGAGCGGGAGTGCGACGTAGTCCTCGGTGGTGTCTGCCGGCATCGCGGATGCATCGCTCAGAATGAAGTCGAGCTGGTAGTCGTCGAGGGCGCGCAGAAGCGTCACCGTGTTCCCCGAAACGATCTCGATGGAGACGCTGGCTGCTTCGGCGAGGATTGTGCCTAGTACCCTGCTGACGGGCCCCTGCAGGGCCGCGGGGCCACATCCGATGCGGATGCTGCCGCGGGATCCCTGCGCCCGTTCATCCAGGCGCTTCGATATGTCGGCCGCGTGGCCGAGGAGCCGCTCGACATCCCGCTTGAACTCCGTGCCCTGGGCGGTCAGATGAAGCCCGCGGCCGACGCGCTCGAACAGGCGGACGCCGATCCGGGACTCCAGGTCGGCGACGCGCTTGGACAAGGCCGGGGGGGAGATCCCGACCTGCTCGCTCGCAGCCGCGAGGCTGCCGGTCCTGGCGATGGCCAGGAACTGCGCGAGATGTCTCAGGTTGTACTGTGCCTCGGGGTTCACGAACTCGTCTAATCGCTAACCTCTGGTTACGGATGCTTTCAGAATTGGAACGCATTGGCCAGTGGAATGGGCGTAGCATCTTCACGGCGAGTGGCTGCGCATGCTGGTGGCATCCCGCATGTCTGACGGGGACGTCGATTTCCGCGCGTCAGGAGCCTCGTCGAAGGGTGGGTGGTTTCGCCCCCGTATTTCGCAACCAAGCAGAGGCATGAAGTCATGCGCACCATTCTGATCGCGATTCTCATCGCGCTCTCGTCGCCGATCGCGGCAGTTGCCGCCGACAAGCCCAACATTCTCATCGTCTGGGGCGACGATATCGGCTGGTTCAACCTGAGCGCCTACAACCGCGGCATGATGGGTTACCAGACCCCCAACATCGACCGCATCGCCAACGAAGGCGCGCTGTTCACCGACTGGTACGGCCAGCAGAGCTGCACGGCCGGCCGCGCCGCGTTCATCACCGGCCAGAGCCCGTTCCGAACGGGTCTGTTGAAGGTCGGTCTGCCCGGCGCCAAGGAAGGTCTGTCCATCAAGGACCCGACCATCGCCGAGCTGCTCAAGAACCACGGCTACATGACCGGTCAGTTCGGCAAGAACCATCTCGGCGACAAGGACGAGCACCTCCCAACCAATCACG
>JAZBPI010000099.1:0-11638 GCA_036351555.1 Pseudomonadales bacterium | reverse complement strand
CTTCAAACTCGGTGAGGGGCGTCACACGTCCCTGCGAGGTTCGACTCCTCGGCCTTCCGCCACGCATGCACGTGCGCCCCGACCGTCTCCGGATCCCGATGCGCCGACGACACGCGCTTGTTGCCGCGCACGCGCGAGCGTGGTCTCCTTCGAACTCCATCAGCGGTGATCCGAGGGGAAGGCAATGCCTGGGAAGTTCGAGATCTACAAGGACAAGGCCGGCGAATTCCGCTTTCGTCTGAAGGCATCCAACGGGCAGAACATCCTGTCCGGCGAGGGCTACAAGACGAAGGCGAGTGCCATGAACGGCGTCAAGTCCGTCATGAAGAATGCTGCAGAGCCCAAGCGCTTCGAGTCGAAGATCTCGAAGTCCGGCAAGCCCTGCTTCGTCCTCAAGGCGGGGAATTCGCAGGTGATCGGTCAGAGCCAGATGTACGACACCGAGGCGTCCTGCAAGGCCGGCATCGCATCGGTGGCCAAGAACGCTCCGGGCGCGACCATCGAGGATCTCACCACGAAGTAGCGGTCCTCCCCTTCCGGGGCCGGGAAGCCGGGAACGCGCCGCCCGCGAGAGGGTCTCTCCGCGGGTGGCGCCTGCCCACCCGGATGCCCGATCCACGCCCCCCGAGCCGGGCCGTTCGGCCTGCCTACTCCGTCGCCCTCCCCCGTCCATGACGCCGCTCGATGCAGGGTCCCGACCCCTGCGCTCGCCCTCGGGATTCTGCTAACGTCGACGCACGTCGACATGCGGGAGGGGAGATCCATGCGTGAAGACAGTATCCCGAAGGCTCTCGTCATCGGGACGCCACTCGCGGCCGCTGTGGCCATGCTCACCGCCTACCACGGCGCCGGCACCTACGGCGCAGCCTTCGACTACCTCGGCATGGTCCTGCAGACCGGAGGCATCGGCCTCGTCGCCTGGGACCTGACGCGAGGCGCGCGGATCCGCCAGCAGGCCCTGCTGGAACAGCTGGACAGCTGGTCGACGGCGGCACCGCCACCCCTGACCGCTTCGTCCGTCGACGCCGACCAGGCGCGCCTCGAGAACGATGCGATCCAGGCGGAGCCCACCGGTCGGGACGCGATTCCACCGAACGGCCCCCCTGACGCCGAGGCGCCACCGGAAGAGCCGGAAGGCGATCCGACGCTGCTCGCGCCGAGCCTTTCCGCCCCGGAGGTGACAGCGGCCGAGACCCTCATCCCAGCGGCGAGAGAGACCCCCTCGCCTGCCGAGCCGGTCGCCGCCGAGGCGTCACGGCTGCGCCGGTCCCTGGAGGACCTTCGCGCCCTGGTTCGCCAGGACCTGGCCGACGCCGCAACGGACGGTCGCAGTTTCCTGCGCTTCGGTCTCGGCTTCCTCGCCGTCGGCACGGTCCTGCAGACGCTCGGCTGACGTCCCCGCTCGGCGCCCTGATCGCCGGAGCCCTGTACAACAGGGTGCGTCCGGCGAACGGGATCGCCTCCGTGTTCATCGCGACGGGGCAGGACGAGGCGAACGTCGCCGAGGCCCACGCGAGTTTCCCTACGCCGAGGTCACCCCCGACGGCGACTACGACGACTCCGTGACGCTGCCGGCGCTGATCGTGGCGACCCACGGGGGCGGCACCGGTCTGCCCACTCAGCGCGAATGCCTCGAGGTACTCGATTGCTACGGCACCGGCAAGGTCGGGAAGTTCGCCGAGATCGTCGCGGCGACGGTGCTCTGCGGGGCGCTGTCGCACGCCGCCGCCGTGGTTTCCGAGGAATGGGTGAGCAGCCACGAGGCGCTCGGGCGCAATCGCTGAAGCGCTCGGAGGCTCGCCACGGGGTCGCCGACGGCGACGACGCTCCAGACGCCCGGGCCGCCGCTCACCCCGAGAGCAGCCGCGCCTCGACCCGCTCCACCGCTGCCGGCGCCCCCAGCAGCACGACGATGTCGCCGGACCGCAGGGGGCCGGCCTCCTCGCGGCCGAGGGTGCGCGCGCGGCGCCGCACACCGCGCACGACCACGTCCGCGAGCAGGGGCTCGAGCGCTTCCGGCGCCTGGCCGAGCGCCCAGGCCCCCTCCGGGAGCAGCACCGGATGGACGATCTCCGGGTACTGTTCGCCGTGTTCACCGGCGATCACGCCATGGAGCAGGCCGTAGCGATCCGCCCGGACACGCGCGATGAATCCCTCCACCTCGCTGCGCGGTCGGCGCAGCAGCGCCATGACGTGGCTGAGCAGCATCAGCGACGCATCGAAGGTCTCGGGCACCACTTCCGTCGCCCCGGCCTCCATGAAACTGTCGAGATGCCGATCGTCGATGGCACGCACGAGAACGGGCACGGCGGGATTGAGTTCGCGCACGGACTCCAGCGCGCGCAGGGCGCGCTCCTGATCGTCGATGCACAGCACCACGAGGCGTGCATCGACCACCCCGATCCCGCGCAGGATCTCCGCGCGGCGCGCATCCCCGAAGCGGACGGGATGGCCCGAGAGCACGGCCTCGTGGACCCGGGCAGGATCGGCATCGAGGGCGACGAAGGGGATCCCGGTCTGGTCGAGCATGCGTCCGATGACCTGCCCGACGCGCCCGAAGCCGAGCACGACCACCGATCCGGTGACGACCGCCTGCTCCGTGAAGCGCAGCTCCGGTGACGGCTCCGGACCCAGGATCCGCGCCGTGAGCCAGCCACTGCGCCGCACCAGGGCAGGCGTCAGGACCATGCTCACGAGGGTCACGGCCACCATGAAGGCCTGCACGTCCCGCGGCACGAGGTCGTAGCCCGCTGCGAGGGCGAGCAGCGCGAAGGCGAACTCCCCGCCCTGCGCCAGCACCACGCCCGTGCGCACCGCGACCCGCGGTCCCTCACCGAAGCCCCGGGCCACCGCCACGATGATCAGGAACTTCACCAGCACGAGCAGCAGCCCGAAGGCGATGATGCGCGGCCAGAACGCCGCGAGCAGATCGAGATCGAGCATCATGCCGACGCTGACCAGGAACAGGCCGAGGAGCACGTCCCGGAAGGGCCGGATGTCCGCCTCGATCTGATGGCGATAGCGGCTCTCGCCGAGCATCATCCCGCCGACGAACCCGCCGAGGGCCATGGACAAGTCCATCTCCCGCGTCAGCCAGGCGGCGCCGAGCACGACGGCCAGGGCGCTGAGCACGAAGAGCTCGTCGGAGCGCGAGCGTGCGATCTCGTGGAACACCGGGGGCAGCAGATAGCGTCCCGTGAGCATGAGGCCCACGAACAGCAGCACGCCCTTGCCCGCGAGCAGGAGGACCGTCAGGCCGAAGCCCTCCTCCCCTGCCCCGCCACCGGCGAGCGCCGGGACCAGGATCAGGAAGAACACCGCCGCGAGATCCTGGAAGAGCAGCACGCCGATGGCCTGCTGTCCGTGACGGTCGCGCAGCTGTCCGGTCAGGGTCAGCTCGCGGGACACGAGCGCCGTGGAGGACAGGGCGAGGCCACCCCCGACGATGACGGCGACGCCGGTCCCCAGTCCCGCGTAGGCCAGGAAGGCCGCGAACAGGGCGGTCGACACCAGCACCTGTACGGCACCGAGACCGAACACGGCCCGGCGCATGGCGAGCAGACGCGGCAGCGAGAACTCGAGCCCCAGGGTGAACAGCAGCAGCACGACGCCGAGTTCCGCGAGCAGTTCGATGTCCTCGCGGGACTGCACCAGGGCGAAGCCCGTCGGTCCGAGGAGCGCACCGGCCACGAAGTAACCGAGGGTGCCGGGCAGGCGCAGCGGTCGGCAGGCGGCAACGGTCACCAGGGACACGAGGAAGATCAGCAGCAGCTCCGAGAACAGCGTGCTGCCGGCCCCGTGGGCCATCTCAGGCGCCATGGGCGAGTTCCAGCGTCACCGGCGCCGTCCCCGGCGTCCGTGCTTCCAGCGTGCCGACGCGACGCGCGTCGCCGAAGCCCGCCGCCTGGAGCGCCTCGAGACAGGCTGCCGCCTCCGGGGCCGGCAGGGCGACCAGCAGCCCGCCGCAGGTCTGCGGATCGCAGAGCAGACGCACCTCGGCCAGCTCCAGGACACAGCCGCGGAGCAGACATCCCTCGAGCAGACGTTCGTTTTCCGGCTGCAGGCTCGACGCCTCGCCCGCGCGCAGGGCCTCGAGCGCGCCGGGCAGGGGCACGGGGGCCGCGACGTCCAGGCGGATCGACAGCGACGAGGCTTCGGCCATCTCGAGGCTGTGCCCGAGGAGGCCGAATCCGGTGACGTCCGTGGCGGCGCGGGCGCCGTGGCGACGCAGGATCGGTAGCACCGCGGCGTTGGAGACGAGCATCGACGCCAGCGCCGACACCCGATAACGCGACCGGAGACGACCGGCCGCCGCCGCCGCGAGCACCACCCCCGTACCCAGGGCCTTGGTGAGCAGGAGCACGTCACCAGCCCGAGCGCCACCCTTGCCGAGCACGGGGAACGCCGGCGGGACGCGGCCCGTCAGCGCGAGGCCGAGGCTGCCTGCCGCCCCCTCGCAGGAGTGACCGCCGAGCAGCGGACAGTCGTGTTCGTCGAGCATGCTGCGCGCCCCGGCCATGAGCTGCGCGAGATCCTCCTCCATGAGGTCGGAGGCGGCGTAGGGCACGGTCGCCAGGGCAAGCGCCCCCAGGGGATCGGCGCCCATGGCGTGCAGATCGCCCAGCGCATGGAGCGCCGTGATCCGGCCCCCGAGCCAGAAATCCGCGACAGGAAGGGGAAAGCCGTCCATGGTCTGATGCACGGTGACGCCCTCGACCTCGAGCGCTGCAGCATCCTCGAAGCGATTCGCCGCGTGCGCGCCCTGCGCCCGGGCGAGGGCGCCCGACAGGGCGCCGGAGCCGATCTTGGCGCCGCAGCCCGTGCACCGCATTCCCGCGGTGACCCGTCCGCCACCGCGCGCCCGACCGACGATCGATCGCGGCGCCTCCGGCGCCATGGGCACCACCCGCGAGAAGCGCTGCATGAAGCGCCGATCGATCCGATCCTTCCAGGACCAGACCCAGCGCCCGCTGAAGGCCGGCAGCGCAGGATGCACGACCACGGCACGGCGATCGCCGGTCGAGACGAGATAGAGGGCGCGGCGCTGCGGCCGATAGCGGGTGAGCCGACGCCCACGGATCCAGGCTTCGAGATTCCGTGCCAGCACCGGCCCGGCCCGCACCGCGTAGACCCCCGATTTCGGCCGCGGCGCATGGGTCAGGGCCGCGACGTCGCCCGCCGCGAAGACATCGGGATGGGACAGGCTCTGCAGCGTGGGGCCGACGGCAACGAAACCCGCAGCATCGACAGCCAGCGCCGACCGGGATGCCCAGCTCGGCGCACCGGCCTGGGTCGCCCAGAGCATCTCCTGCGCATCGAGCCGGCGCCCGTCCTCGGCCTCGAGCCCGGCGGCATCGACGGCCGCGACACGGAAGCCCGTGTGCAGCGCGATGCCGCGTCGATGCAGTTCACGAAGGAAACGGCGGCCGATCTTGTCGGGAAGGTCCGGAAGCGGTCCGACGCCGGCGCAGACGAGATGCAGGCGTGCGCGGACGCGCAGGCCCTCTCGATCGAGGCGTTCCGCGAGCGCGAGGATCAGTTCCACGCCTGCCGGCCCCGCCCCCACGACCGCGAGGTCCATGGGTACGGTCATCGCGTGGAGGCGCGCGAGCAGGGCGTTCAGCCGGGGCAGGAAGCGCGAGATCGGCTTCACCGGAAGCACGCGACCGCGCGCACCGGCGACGCTGTCGAGGACGGGCGTCGCACCGGTATCGAGGGACAGCACGTCGAAGCGCAGCGCGGGCCGATCACGCAGCCCGATGCGTCCGGCCTGCACGTCGAGGGCATCGACCTCGCCGTGGATCAGGCGCACCCGTCCCGCTTCCGCGAGCGGGCCGAGGTCGATGTGCACCGCATCGAAGTCGTAGTGGCCGGCGACGAGGCCAGGCAGCATGCCCGAATAGGGCGTTTCGATTTCCCGCGAGACGAGCGTCACCCGCACACCGGGCCAGGGCGCCATGGCGAGACGGCGCAGCACGGCCACGTGCGCATGGCCTCCGCCCGCGAGCACGAGTTCGATTTCGTCGGGCGTCGAGACGTTCACGTTGAGGAAGAGCCGGGACCGAAGCGCTGAGGAAGGCGCACGGTAGCAGTCCACGAAGGGCCCGCAAAGCAGGATGCGCGCAGGTGCCGGAGACCGCCGGGTCGCCGCAGCAAGGCGTCAGCGCCCGACGCGCTGCGTCGGACGCACGCCCTGCGAACGCGTCGCTGCGCCCTACTCCTCGTCCTCGAAATCGAGTTCCAGGTAGTTGAGCGACGCATCCATCTGCTTCTGCTCCATGCGCTGCTCGATGGCACGGCGCACGGCCAGCAGACGCGACGGACTCGCCGGGCGCGGGGCCTCGTCGCCCTCTTCCTCGTCCGCCCCGAGTACGACGGCGTTGCCGTCCTCGTCGAGATCCTCGATGTCGTCTTCAAGCGTCATATCGAAGTCGTCGTCATCGGTGTCCAGAGCCACGACAAGACCTCCTTCACGCGGTCACAAGCCATGCTGTCGCGCTGCGTTCACGGGTCGGGAGCGGAGGAAATCAGGACTGTCCTGCCCGACATGGCGCCCTTGTATTCCGGTGCCTCCCGACCTGTCAAGCAGGAAAGATCAGGTGCTGCGAACGCGCTCGGCGATGGCGACCGGACGGCGCCCGCGAGGAGACGAAAGGTCGGCGCAGAAAGGGCGCGATCGACCCCTTCGCACCGGGCGCAGGCACAGGACGAAGGGTCATGCGGAAAGCCTGTGAACACGGGGCGTTCGCCGAGCCGCGGACGGCCGGGCCGCGGGCGGCCGGCCCGAAGCCCGGGCCACGGACGGCGGCACTGCAGGGCTGCAGACGGAACGCGAAACCCGGAAGCGCAAGTGCAAGAAGCGGAAACCGGAAGGCGAAAGGCTCAGCGCAGTTCGGAGGTTGCGGCTTCGGCCGCCGCAGCGCGCACGTAGCCGGCCCGCTTCTCGGAGAGGCCCGTGGCCGACGCTGCGGCGATGGCTGCTTCCGGCTCCGCCCCGCGTTCGATCAGATGGCGCGCCCAGACCTCGCTGGCGCGATTGCCCGATGCGCAGTGCAGGAGCACGCCCGTGCCCTCGGCCTGCGCGTCGAGCAGGTCCCCCACCCGTGCGACCACGGCGGCGTCGGCAGCGTCCGCTCCAACCGGAAGATTGACGTAGCGGATGCCGGCGGCACGGGCGGCCGCAGCTTCCTCTTCGATTCCCTCGTCCGGATTGCGCAGATCGATGATCAGTGCGAGCCCCGCGTCCCGGCGGTCGCCAAGATGCGAGAGTTCCGGCGGACCGGCGATCCCCACCTCTGCGGCGTCACAGGGACGCAGCATCAGCGCAAGCAGGAGGACACAGAACGAAGGGGTCGATGGTGCCTGGAGTCGGTGCATGGGCGGCAGGCCTCCGGTGGCTTGCGGAGCCGGAACGGGACCCCGCTCACAGCGAAGCAGGCTCCGGAAACGAAGAGGGGCCGCGCGTGCGACCCCTCTGAATTGGTGGAGCTAGGCGGGATCGAACCGCCGACCTCCTGCATGCCATGCAGGCGCTCTCCCAGCTGAGCTATAGCCCCGATGCGCTCGCGCCGACCCGGGGCGCGAGGCGGCGAATAGTAGGAAGCGCCCCCGGGGGTGTCAACAAGGAACCGGGGCCCGCGCGCGAGGCGCCGGCTGAGGAGCCCGGCTATCGATCATCGTCCTGGCCCACCGCACCACCGGCCGTCAGCGCCTGGTAGCGCTTCTCGAAACGCTTCGCCTGCTTCTTCGACACGCCGCCGAGCACGTCCATCGCGTCCCGGATGCGAACCCGCGTCACGTCCGGGCCGAGCACGACCATGGAGTCATAGAGCGGGAGCGCCACGGGGCGACCGGACAGCGCGACGAACAGGGGGCCGAGCAGCGCGCGGATCTTCAGCTCCATGGCGCGCGCCAGGCTCTCGAGGGCGTCCACGAGGGCCTGGCGCTCCCAGACCTCCACCGCCTCGAGTTGCCAGAGCGCGAACTGGAGCACCTCCAGACGTGCCTCGGCGTCCATGGGCAGCGCCTCGAAGGCGGCCGGTGACAGCTCACGCGTATCACCGACGAGATAGCCCGCCAGGCTCACGAGGTCGGACAGGCGCTCCGTGCGTTCTCTCACCAGGGGCACGATCGGCAGGAGATGATCCCGATTCAGCGCCCAGTGGACGACCCGATCGGCGAAGGCCTCGTCGTCGAGGCCACGCAGCCAGGTGCCGTTGAGCCAGGCGAGCTTCTCCTGATCGAAGACCGGTGCGCCGAGGGTCACGCGCTCGAGGGAGAACGCCTCGATGAACTCCCCCAGGCCGAACTGCTCGCGCCCATCCGGCATGGAGTGACCCATGAGTCCGAGAAAGTTCAGCAGCGCCTCCGGCAGATAGCCCATGCGCCGGTAGTAGTTGATGCTCGTCGGATTGCGGCGCTTGGACAGCTTGCTCCGGTCGGGATTGCGCAGCAGCGGCAGATGCGCGAGCACCGGTGCCTCCCAGCCGAAGTACTCGTAGAGCAGCCGATGCTTGGGTGCGGAGTTGATCCATTCCTCGCCGCGGATCACGTGGGTGATCTCCATGAGGTGATCGTCGACGACGTTCGCGAGGTGGTAGGTCGGCATCGCGTCCGACTTCAGCAGCACCTGCATGTCGACCTGCCGCCAGTCGATCTCGATGGTCCCGCGGAACAGGTCCTCGACGCGGCAGACCCCCTCGTCCGGCACCTTCATGCGCACCACCGACGGCGCCCCGGACGCGAGTCGACGCGCGACCTCGGCGGCGTCGAGCCCCAGACAATGGCCGTCGTAGCGCGGCGTTTCCTTCGCCAGCTGCTGCGCGCGGCGCACCTCGTCGAGGCGCTCCGGCGTGCAGAAGCAATGAAACGCATGACCGTCGTCGAGGAGACGCTGCGCGTGCTCGCGGTAGAGGTCCCCGCGCTCGCTCTGCCGATAGGGCCCCAGGGGACCGCCCACTTCCGGGCCCTCGTCCCAAGCGAGCCCCAGCCAGCGCAGGGATTCGAGAATCAGCGCCTCGCTCCGGGCCGTCGACCGCGCCCGGTCCGTGTCCTCGATCCGCAGGACGAACTGGCCGCCCTGGCTGCGCGCGAAAGCGAGATTGAAGAGCGCGACGTAGGCCGTACCGACATGGGGATCCCCTGTCGGACTCGGGGCGACGCGCGTTCGAACGGTCATGAGGGTACTCCGGCTGGGCCCCGGTTCCAGCGCTCGGCAGGGGGCCTCTCCCGACGGGGGCGAGATCATAGCGCGACGGAATCCCCGATGCCCGGGAACGGATCGACAGGGCGCAGGTGGAACGCCTTCGCGGTGCACCGGGGGCCTTTGCTATCCTGCGCAGCCGCACTGACCAGGGCCGAGAGCGACCCCAACGCGATGCACGCAGAGACACAGGACCGACGTGGACCGCACGGCACCGGCGTGCTGGGCGCACGGGGCGCGCATCGTCTCTGCGTCGCGCCGATGATGGACTGGACGGATCGGCACTGCCGCGCCTTTCACCGTCTCCTCGGCGCGCACATCGTGCTGTACACGGAGATGGTCACCGCAACCGCGATCCTGCACGGGGATCGCGATCGCCTGCTCGCCTTCGATGCATCGGAGCATCCGGTCGCGCTGCAGCTCGGCGGCGCTGATCCCGAGGCCCTCGCCCGCGCCGCGCGCATCGGCGCCGAAGCCGGCTACGACGAGATCAATCTCAATGTCGGCTGCCCCAGCGACCGGGTCAGCTCGGGCCGCTTCGGTGCCTGCCTCATGGCCGAACCCGAACGGGTCGCGGCCTGTGTCGCCGCCATGCGCGAAGCGGTCACGATCCCGGTCACCGTCAAGTGCCGCCTGGGCATCGACGATCTGGATACGGACGCCCATCTGGATCACTTCGTCGCCACCGTCGCCGATGCAGGCTGCAGCCTCTTCATCGTTCACGCACGCAAGGCCATCCTGGGGGGGCTGTCCCCGAAGGAGAACCGCGAGATCCCCCCGCTGCAGTACGCACGCGTCCACGGGCTCGCGACCCGTCGACCGGATCTCGAGATCGTCATCAACGGCGGCCTGTGCACCCTCGACGATGCACGCCGCGAACTCGACCGGGTGCCCGGGGTCATGCTCGGCCGGGAGGCCTATCAGAACCCCCTGATCCTCGCGGCGCTGCACCGCGCCCTCGTCGATCCGGGGGCACCGGCGCTCGATGGTGAAGCGGTCCTGCACGCCTTCATGCCCTATGTGTCCCGACAGCTGGAGCGCGGCGTGCCCCTGCACCACATGACCCGCCACCTGCTCGGACTCTTCCAGGGCCGGCCCGGCGCGAGACGCTTCCGACGCCATCTCACGGAGACGGCCCGGCGGGACGGCGCGGGCCTGGAGGTCCTCCACGACGCACTCGCCTGCGTACAGCCGCGCATCGCCGCCTGAAGGAAACACCCGCCGTGCTGGACAGGATCCGCGACTTCTTCGAACGCAGGCTCGTACCGGAGGCCACCGGGACCGGTGTCGATCCGCTGCTGCTCGCGACGGCCGCTCTGCTGGTGGAAGTGATGCGCGCCGATCAGCACGCCACGGATGCGGAACGCGCGCAGCTGCTGAAGCTGCTTCACGAATCCTTCGGCCTGCCCGACGCGGAGCTCGACGATCTCGTCCGTCTGGCCGAGGCGGAATCGGAGGAAGCACATGACCTCTTCCAGTTCACACGCCTGGTCAGCGAACACTACGACGCCGAGCAGCGCATCGAACTGGTGAGGAATCTCTGGCGCGTCGCCTGGGCCGACGGGAACATCGATCGCTACGAGGAACACCTGATCCGTCGCATCGCCGATCTGCTCTACGTGCGCCACTCCGATTTCATCCGCGCGAAGCTCGACACCGGCCCCGCCTGAGATCGACCCGGTTCAGGCCGCGGCGCCGCCCTCGAGGGCGAGGACGAGATCACGGAAGCAGTTCCGATTCGACTCGTTGAGCTGCATCAGGGTGCGATGCGCATCGATGACACGCTGGCGCATCGCCTCCTCGTCGCTCTCGATACGCGGCAGCTCGCCGAGCTGCCCGGTCTCCGTGAGGGGCGATTCCAGGATGTGGAAGACGTCACCGAAGCCCATGGCGGTGAGCACGCGGGTGATGTCGGGATTGGTCGAGACCAGGGTCGGCACCACGCCGAAGCGCCGCTGGGTCTCGAGCGACAGCTTCGCGAGCAATCCGAGCGAGGTACTGTCGATGCCGCTGGTCTCCTGGAGATCGACGATCACCGATCGGAAGTCCTCGCGCTCCAGCAAGCCACGGAGAAAGGCATCCATGGTCGCGCAGAGCGTGACGCGCACGTCACCCACGAACTTGATCACGTAGACGCCGTCGTGATCACCGACGAGGATCCGGCCGGAGTCCATCAGCGGTTCCATCTCACCCTGCCCTCGAGACCAGCAGGCAGGCGATGTCGTCGGGAGCGTCCGGCTTCGACGACAGGCCCAGGCTCGTGCACAGACCATCCAGATCCGTGCGCGCACGGGCAACCGCATGGAGCAGGTGCTGTTCCCGATCGGCCAACCGGGCCTCGGGAAGCACCTCGAGCACACCGTCGGAGAAGAGCGCGAGCACGAAGGCGCGCGGAAGCTCCAGGGTGGCCGACTCGAAGCGCAGATCCTCGAAGAG
>JAZBPI010000098.1:0-5518 GCA_036351555.1 Pseudomonadales bacterium | reverse complement strand
TGTAGACGAGCCCGACCTGCGCCTTCTCGACATCGTAGTCGCACTTCTGCAGGAGCTTCTGGATGATGTTCTCGACATCCTCGCCCACGTAGCCCGCTTCCGTGAGCGTCGTGGCGTCGGCGATCGTGAACGGCACCTCGAGCAATCGGGCCAGCGTTTCCGCGAGCAGCGTCTTGCCGCTTCCCGTGGGGCCGATCAGGAGGATGTTCGACTTGGACAGCTCGACATCGTCCTTCTTGCCCTTGTAGTGCAGGCGCTTGTAGTGGTTGTAGACCGCCACCGCGAGCACGCGCTTGGCGTCCTCCTGACCGATGACGTACTGATCGAGGATGCCCTTGATCTCGACGGGCGTGGGCAGACGCGTCCGCTCGGCCTTGTCGCCGCTCTCCTGGACTTCCTCGCGAATGATGTCGTTGCAGAGCTCGACACACTCGTCGCAGATGAAGACGGAAGGGCCGGCGATGAGCTTGCGGACTTCGTGCTGGCTCTTGCCGCAGAAAGAGCAGTACAGCAACTTGCCGTTGTCGTCGCCCTTTCCACTGTGCTCGTCGGTCATGCAGGGACCTCGGATGGTTTCACTTCATCGATAACCATGCTGCCATCGATGGGGTTTTGCAAGGGCCGCCGGGACCCTGCGCGGCTCAGCCCGTCGTCCCGGTCGCCTTGGCGGCGCCCCGGTGGCGGGGGGTCTGGACACTGTCGATGAGGCCGTACTCCGTGGCCTCCTCGGGGGTCATCCAGCGGTCGCGGTCCGTATCCCGGGCGATCTGCTCGACGCTCCGCCCCGTGTGGGTCGCGAGGATCCCGTTGAGTTGCTCCCGCATGCGCAGGATTTCCTTCGCCTGGATCTCGATGTCCGCCGCGACGCCCTGGGACCCGCCGGAGGGCTGATGGATCATGATCCGCGAGTTCGGCAGGGCGAAACGCTTGCCCTCGGTGCCTGCGGCCAGCAGCAGCGCGCCCATGCTCGCGGCATGGCCGATGCACATGGTCAGCACGTTGCAGCGGATGAACTGCATGGTGTCGTAGATCGACAACCCTGCGGTCACCGAGCCGCCGGGCGAGTTGATGTAGAGATTGATGTCCTTGTCCGGATTCTCGGACTCCAGGAACAGCATCTGGGCGACGATCAGGTTGGCCATGTGGTCCTCGATGGGCCCCACGGCGAAGATGATCCGGTCCTTGAGCAGGCGCGAATAGATATCGTAGCCGCGTTCCCCGCGAGCGGTCTGTTCGACGACCATCGGCACCAGACCGAGCCCTTCCACGGTCATGGCACCGGAACCGCTGTCGTGTTGCTGACTCATCATGCCTCCGTTGCGCAGCCGCCGGGGGCGGCCTGCGTCAGGCTGGATCTGCTTCCTCGGCGCCATCCGCCGCGGCACCACGCCCCTGGGCGGCCGCCAGCACGCTGTCATAGCTGCCGGGTTCGTCCGTCACGGTCGCCCGCTCGAGGATGAGGTCGACGACCTGATCCTCGATGGCCGCCGAGCGGATCTGCTGCATCTGCTCGGCGTTCGCATGATACCAACTCTTGACCTGCTCCGGCTCTCCGTAGGGGGCGGCGACGTCGTCGAGGATCGCCTCGACGCGCTCGGGGTCCGCCTCGACCTTCTCGACCTCGACGATCCGGCTGAGCACGAGACCGAGCTTCACGCGTCGCTCCGCATTGTCGCGGAACAGCTCCGCAGGCAGGGAATGAGGATCCATGCCCTTGCCCCCGAACTGCTGCACCATCTCGTGCTGCATGCGGTGGATCTCTTCCCCGACCATGGATTCCGGCAGCATGAGCTCGTGGATCGCCGCGAGGCCATCCATGACCTGGTTCTTCAGCCGCGTGCGGATGGCCTTGCGGAGCTCGCGCTCCATGTTGCCGCGCACCTCCGACCGGAAGGCGTCCAGCCCACCCTCCTCGACACCGAACTCCTTGAAGAAGGCGTCATCGAGCTCCGGCGTCACCGGCTCGGCGACGGCCTTGACGGTCACCTCGAAGCGGGCCTGCTTGCCCCGAAGCGCCTCGTTGCCGTAGTCCTCCGGGAAGGTCACCTCGAGCGAGCTGTTGTCGCCGGCGTGGAGACCGGCGAGACCTTCCTCGAAGCCCGGAATCATGCGGCCGCTGCCGAGGACGATCTTCGCGTCCTCCGCCTGTCCGCCCTGGAAGGCCTCGTCACCGATGAACCCCTCGAAGTCGAGGGTGACCTCGTCGCCGGTCTCGGCGGCGCGACCGTCACGCACCTCGAAGCTCCGGCGCTGCTCGCGCAGGCGCTCGATCATCTGATCGATGTCGGCCTCGGTGACCTCCGCGACGGGGCGCGAGATCTCGATCCGTGCCGCGTCCGCGAGCTCGAACTCGGGGAAGACCTCGAAGACGGCGGTGTAGGTGAAGTCACCGGGGACCTCGAGATCCAGGGGCTCGAGGCGCGGGCGTCCGGCCGGCCGCAGGGACTCCTGCGCGAGGGCCTCGAAGACCGTGGCCTGCATGAGCTCGCCCGCGACCTCCTCGCGGACGCCCGGCCCGAAGCGCCGCTTCACTTCCTTGAGGGGCACCTTGCCGGGGCGGAAACCGGGCAGCTTCACGCGCCGCGCCGCGTCCTGGAGGCGGCTGGCCACCTCCGTCTCGAAGCGCTCGGCCGGCAGTCGCACGGTCATGCGACGTTCGAGCCCCGAGGTCGTCTCGATCGATACCTGCATGCTTTTCTCTAAGGTCCGGGTGGGAGGGATGTCGTTGACGGCAGCCTGTGCGACGACCGCAGGATCAGGTGCGCACGACGGTCTGCTGCGAGTGGGGCCGATGGGAAGCGGAACTGGGGTGGACGATGGGATTTGAACCCACGACCGCCGGAATCACAATCCGGAGCTCTACCAGCTGAGCTACGCCCACCATGACCGTTTCCCGTGCCCCTCACGCCGGCCCCCGGCCGGGGAGTGGCACGCCCGGCAGGGATCGAACCTGCAACCCTCGGCTTAGAAGGCCGATGCTCTATCCAATTGAGCTACGGGCGCTTTCGGTTCCGCTTCGGTTCTGACGATCAGGGTCAGCGACCGATGGAGGAAGACGGCGCACGACCGCAACCGGGGCCTCGAGCCGCAGGACGCGCGATTCTACGCCCGGCCCCCAGGACCGTCAACGAAGTGCCCCAGACGCCCGTTCCGGGCGCGTCCGCGCCTTTGCCGCCTCCTGCCCCCGTGACAGAATGCGGCGCCGGCACCGGACGGCCCCTTCCCTTCGGCGGACATTTCCGATGAGCGACGGCCCTGCCCCGCTGGACCCCCACGCAGAGCGCGGCCGACTCCTCGACGGCCGCCTGATCGCCGCCGAGGTCCGCCAGGCCGTGGCCCGCCGCGTGGCGGCGCGGATCGATGCGGGCCGCACGCGGCCCGGCCTCGCCGTGGTCCTGGTGGGCGACGATCCCGCATCCCACATCTACGTCCGCAACAAGCGTCGTGCCTGCGAGGAGGTGGGCATCGCGTCGGTCGTGATCTCCCATCCGGCATCCGTCTCGCAGGACGCGTTGCTCGAGGAGCTCGATCGGCTCAATGGGGACCCGGGCATTCACGGGGTGCTCGTGCAGGCCCCCCTGCCCCCCCATCTCGATGGCGATGCGGTCATCGACCGCATCGACCCGCGCAAGGACGTCGACGGCTTCCACCCCTGGAACCTCGGCCGGCTCGCGCAGCGCCGCCCCATGCTCCGATCCTGCACGCCCAAGGGCATCATGACGCTGCTCGCCCACACGGGTGTGCCACTGCGCGGCCTCGACGCGACCATCGTCGGCGCCTCGAACCACGTCGGCCGTCCCATGGGGCTGGAGCTGCTCCTGGCGGGATGCACCGTGACCACGACGCACAAGTTCAGTCGGACGACGCGGGCGCACGTCCAGCGCGCGGACATCGTCGTGGCCGCCGCCGGTCGACCCGGGCTGGTGAAGGGGGACTGGATCCGCGAGGGCGCGATCGTGATCGACGTGGGCATCAATCGCCTCGCCGACGGCCGCCTCGTCGGCGACGTCGACTTCGACGCGGCGCGGCAGCGGGCCGCCTGGATCACCCCGGTCCCGGGCGGCGTCGGCCTGATGACCGTCGCGTCCCTCCTCGAGAACACGGTGAAGGCGGCGGAACTCGGCGACGCGGCGGGCGCAGAAGGCACGCCGTGACGGACGGCGCGGCGCCACCGACGCGTCGAGCCGCCCTGCTTCAGGCGCAGCAGACCCCCGCCGGAACGCCGCTGTGGAAGCGGAAGCTCGCATCCGGCGCCCGGACCAGTTCGGCCTCGGCTTCCCGGAACCGCGCGATGCGCTCGGCGAGTTCCGCCGCACCGGCGTGCGCGGCCGCAAGGGCCAGGTAGTCCTCGAAGTGACGCGCCTCGGATCGGAGCAGGCGACCGTAGAAGTCGCCGAGCTCCGCATCGAGATGCGGCTGAAGGGCCGCGAAGCGCTCGCAGGAACGGGCCTCGACGAAGGCACCGCACACGAGCAGATCCACGAGGCGATCCGGATCCCGGGCACGCACCAGGGCGCGGAGCCCGCCGGCATAGCGCCCCGCGGACAGGGGCCGCGGGGCGATCCCGCGCTGCGCCATGAGGCGACGAACCTGCTCGAAGTGGCGCAGTTCCTCGCGGGCGAGGCGACTCATGGCATCGACGAGCGCGGGTTCGTCGTCGTAGCGGAACAGCAGCGAGATGGCCGTCGCCGCGGCCTTCTTCTCGCAGTTGGCGTGATCGATGAGGAGCGTCTCGAGGTCTTCCACCGCCGCCGCGCACCAGGCGTCGGGCGTCGCGCAACCGAGAAAGGCGCGAACGGCGTCGAGATCGTCGCTCACGAGGCCGCGCTCGCGGGGGCCACCTTCGGCGCGAAGTAGCGCTCGTAGTGCGCCTCGGACAGCGCCTGGAAATCGAGATCGATCCGGTCGCGCAGATCGACGCAGCTCAGCGCCTCGAAGCCGGGACGGGCGCGGAGCCCGTAGGCGTCGAGACGGCGCATGTGCCGGGCGCCGCGGCGCAGCAGCAGATAGGCGCGGGTCGGCGCCGTGTCCTCCGGATCGTGGGGAATGCGACGGCGCTCGAGCTGTGCGTCGAGCAGGGCCTCGTCCACGACCTCGAGACGCCCCGTGACGACCTGGTCGCGCAAGGTGCGCAGGCGGCGCAGCACGGCCCGCTTCTCCGCATCGCCGTAGCCGTTCCAGGCGACGATCTCGTGGGCGAAGCGACGACAGCCCCGGCAGACGAGATCGCCGTAGGTCGTCGAGCACATGCCCACGCAGGGGGTTCGAACGCGTCCTGTCTCCATGGCGCGCGATTGTAGCCGAACCCCGGGACGCTCTGTACAAGACGGGTCCCGGCGGGGGCGCGCGTGCTCAGGGCGACTCCGGCACGGGATCGACGCCTGCGCCCGAACGCCGCAGCCAGGACAGCCAGAGCCGCAGACGCAGACGCCAGAGCGCGCGGCGCGCCGCGGCGGGCACCGGCAGCGTGGGGTCCGCCTCGGGGCCGAAGAGGCGCTGATCCAGCAGTTCCGCGAGC
>JAZBPI010000097.1:0-2594 GCA_036351555.1 Pseudomonadales bacterium | reverse complement strand
CTGATGGTTCCCGGCCGGGCATCTGTCCTGGATACCCCGGCACCGTGCCGCGACCGGTCAGAGCGTGAAGCGCAGCACCCCCCAGGCGGCCACGGCGAGCAATGCGGCGCCCGGCATGGTCACGAGCCAGGCGAGTGCAATCTCCGCAGCGCGCGTCCAGCGGACCGACCGCGGACGCTCCGCGGCACCGACGCCCATGATGGCCGAGCTGACCACGTGCGTGGTCGAAACGGGGCCACCGAACAGCGATGCCCCGAACACGACTGCTGCCGAGCTGAGCTGGGCATCGAAGCCATGCAGCGGGCGCAGACGATAGATGCCGAAGCCGACCGTGCGCACGATGCGCCAGCCGCCGGTCATGGTGCCAAGGGTGATGCTCGTGGCGCTGACGATGATCACCCAGGTGGGCACGGCGAAGCTGTCCATGGCGCCGCCGAGCAGCAGCACCAGCGTGATGATGGCCATGCCCTTCTGCGCGTCGTTCGTGCCGTGGGCGAAGGCGAGTGCGGCGGCAGTGATCCACTGTGCACGGCGCAGGGTCCGGTTCGCCTCGACGGTCGCACCCTGGCGCAGCCAGGCGATGAGCCGCTGGACACAGAATCCGACCGTCAGGCCGATCAGCGGTGACGTGAACAGGGTGACCAGTACTTTCGTCACGCCGACGAGCGATCCCGAGCGCAATGCAGTGAAGCCCCAGTCGAGGTCCTGTCCCCCGGCGCCGACGACGACCGCACCGACGAGTCCGCCGACCAGCGCGTGCGAGGACGAGGAGGGCAGACCGAGCCGCCAGGTGACGATGTTCCAGGCAATGGCGCCGAGGATGGCCGCGGCGATGATGGTCAGGGCCGTGGCGACAGGCACCGCGCCCAGGTCGACGATGCCGCCGAGCGTATCGGCGACCGCGGTGCCGCCGATGATCGGCCCGAGGAAGGTGAAGCCGCCGACGAGGAGCGCAGCGGAGCCCGGCGTCATGGCCCGGGACGCGACCAGGGTGGCGACCATGTTGGACGCATCGTGGAAGCCGTTCGTGAAGTCGAAGATCACGACGGCGACGATCGTCAGGCCCGCCAGGAGCAGGAGGGTTTCACTCACCGAGACTCGGTCTTCCCGGATGACAGGATGCGTACACGGGCGCGAGGCCCTCGTGCCGCGAGTCTATCGCCTCCTGCGGTCCCGCGAGGATCTCAGATCGCTCGGGTTCCGAGCTTGCGAGCCGTCCTGAGCCAGCCCTCGACCGTGCCGGGAGCGGGATCACTGGCGCCGGCGAACTGGCTGAAGCGGGTCGGCTTGAATCCGACGAAGCCGAGGATCTGCCCCCGCAGCTGCCAGAGCACGGCATTCCGGTACGCCAGACGCATGAACCAGCCCGGCGTGTCGGAGGTGATCAGGACCCGCGCCGAGCGCCCCGTGAGCAGGGGCTTCGGCATCCGGCCTTCGGGGACGTCGGTGTCGAAGACCCGTCCGGGCAGAAAGCTGCGATCGATCAGGCCCTTGAGTTTCGCGGGCAGGCCGCCCCACCAGAGTGGCGTGGCCAGGACCAGGTGCTCGCACCACTCGAGGTGCTGGAGGACCTCCTCTTCGAGGACCGGTTCCAGAGGCTTGGCATGGGCATAGCCGGCGCGGCCACGGTCGCCGTCGAAGCTCAGGTCGTGAAGATGGGTCATGCGCACCTCGTGTCCCGCCTCGCGGGCGGCTTCACCATAGGCCTCCGCCAGGGAACGCGACAGGGAGCGGGCGCCGGGGTGGCCGTCGAGGATGAAGATGCGCTTCGTCATGGGCTGGTTTCCTGGCGTCTGATCGAATGACCCGGATCGTTCTGCGCGACTCCGGCGCTCAGGGCCCCGGAGGAGATCGGCGCCGCCGAGCTGACCTGCAATGGGCGCTGCCCGTGCTCGCCCGCCGTGAACTCGTCCGACAGGACACTAGGGCAGCAGGCGGTAGCCTTCGGCCTGAAGTCCGAAGAGGGCGGAGCTCGCCGACAGGGCAACCTGTACGGGGCTGGCCATCTCCTCCTTCCCGTAGCCGCGAGAGGCCGCGGACTGGCCGCAGATCATGATGCGCACGCCCCTGGCAGCAAGGGCCTCGAGGAGTGGGAGATCGGGGTTGTCGACGCCGAAGCGTGATCGATAGGCATCCTGTTTCAGCACCGCCCGCCCCGCGCTGCCGTGCAGCACCACCGCAAGGTGCATGGCGTCGACCTCGACTCCGTTGCGTGCATGCATGTTCATGAAGCGCGCGAGCGCCTCGAGCCCGGGATTCATCTCGTCCGTCGACTCCGGCGCGCGAGAGACGTCGAACAGCACCCGGTAGTCGCCAGCGGGTGGCATGTAGTCGGGCACCACCTGGTCGTAGACCGCACCGTAGCGCTCGAAGACGGGCCCCGTGGAGCGCGTCGGGGACTCTGCCGCGAGGACGAGAACGCCCTGCGCCGAGCCGAACAGGATCATCAGGGAAAGGAATCGTCTGCATGCACGCATGAAAGGCCACCTCCGGGTCGAGTGTGCAGTGCCTCCACTCTATGCCTTCGTGGGCTCCGGCCCCAGATGCTGCAGGGGTGTGCGGCGATTGCGGGGCGCCCGAGTGAACCCCATCAT
>JAZBPI010000096.1:0-17212 GCA_036351555.1 Pseudomonadales bacterium | reverse complement strand
GGCCGAGGGGATCAAGCTCGCCCTGGTGGTCCCGGGCTCCGGGCTGGTCAAGGCCCAGGCGGAGTCGGAGGGGCTGGACCGGATCTTCCTCGATGCGGGCTTCGAATGGCGCGACCCCGGGTGCTCCATGTGCCTGGCCATGAATGCGGATCGCCTCGGTCCCGGAGAGCACTGCGCCTCCACCTCCAACCGCAACTTCGAGGGGCGCCAGGGGCACGGTGGCCGGACCCATCTGGTCAGCCCGGCGATGGCCGCCGCGGCCGCCGTCGCGGGTCATTTCGTCGATGTCCGTGATGTCCTCGCGGATGCTCAGGGAGTCGTCTCGTGAACCCCTTCACCACGCACAAGGGCACCGTCGCGCCCCTGGATCGCGCCAACGTCGACACGGATCAGATCATTCCGAAGCAGTTCCTGAAATCGATCCGGCGGACGGGTTTCGGCGACAACCTGTTCGACGGCTGGCGATACCTCGACGAGGGCGATCCGGGGAAGACGCCGAACGAGCGCAGGCTGAACGAGACCTTCGTTCTCAATCAGCCGCGCTACCAGGGGGCGACCATCCTCCTCGCCCGGGAGAACTTCGGCTGTGGCTCGAGCCGCGAACATGCCGTGTGGGCGCTGGCGGAGTACGGATTCCGTGCCGTGCTCGCCCCGAGCTTCGCGGACATCTTCCACGCCAACTGCTTCAAGAACGGCGTGCTGCCGATCCAGCTGCCCCACGCGGTCATCGACGATCTCTTCGAGCGCGTCGAGCGCGGCGCAGGGCTCGAACTGGAGATCGATCTGCCCGCTCAGGAAGTGCGGCTTCCGGACGGTTCCGTGCACGGGTTCGAGGTGGATGCCTTCCGCAAGCACTGCCTCACCCATGGACTCGACGACATCGGCGTCACCCTCGAGGACGCGGATGCCATACGCAGCTACGAGCGAGCACGACGCGACAGCTCGCCCTGGCTCTTCGACGCGCTTCGCTGAGCGCCCGCCGGATGCCCCTTCCGGGGCGTCCCTGAACAGGAACGAACGCAAAGATGACGCGCAAGATCCTCGTCCTGCCCGGAGACGGCATCGGCCCGGAAATCATGACCCACGTGGTGCGCCTGCTCGAGACGGCGCGGGATGGCTTCGGCCGACCGCTCGAGCTGTCACAGGGTCTCGTCGGCGGCGCTGCGATCGACGCGGCGGGGACACCGCTCCCGGACGCGACCCTGGCGCAGGCGCGGGCCGCCGATGCCATCCTCTTCGGCGCCGTCGGCGGGCCGGCCTGGGACGATCTGCCCACGGCGGCGCGCCCGGAGCGCGGGTTGCTCGGGCTGCGTGCCGGTCTCGGGCTGTTCGCCAACCTGCGTCCGGCGATCCTCTATCCACAGCTCGCCTCGGCGTCGTCCCTCAAGGCGGAGCTCGTCGCCGGGCTCGACATCCTCATCATCCGTGAGCTCACCGGAGGGATCTACTTCGGCGAGCCCCGGGGCATCGAGGAGACCGCGGACGGCGAGCGGCGCGGCTTCAATACCTACGTCTACCGCGAGAGCGAGATCCGCCGCATCGCGCGCAAGGGCTTCGAGGCGGCCCGGCTCCGCAACGGACGCCTGTGCTCCGTGGACAAGGCCAACGTGCTGGAGGTCACGGCGTTGTGGCGCGAGATCGTGACCGACGTGGCGCGGGACTACCCGGACGTGGAGCTCACGCACATGTACGTCGACAATGCGGGCATGCAGCTCGTGCGGGCGCCGAAGCAGTTCGACGTGATCGTCACCGGCAACATGTTCGGCGACATTCTCTCCGACGTCGCAGCCATGCTGACGGGGTCCCTGGGCATGTTGCCCTCGGCATCCCTCAACGAGCGTGATCAGGGCCTCTACGAGCCCGTGCACGGCTCGGCGCCGGACATCGCGGGCCGCAACCTCGCCAATCCCCTCGCCACCATCCAGTCCGCGGCCATGATGTTCCGCTACAGCCTCGGTGACGAGGTCGTTGCCGATGCGATCGAGGGTGCCGTCACCGACGTCCTCGAAGCGGGCCTGCGCACGGTGGACATCGCCCCGGCAGGGGCGTCGGCCGGGGAGGGGATCCGCACCGTCGGGACCGATGCGATGACCGACGCGGTCATCGACGCCTTCTCCGCGCGCATGCGCGCGTCATGAACCGGATCGGGTCCCCAGGGATCCAGGAGTCCAAGACACCATGAGCAGTGAAGCCCCCACCGTCGACGTGGCTGTCGTCGGCGCCACCGGCGCCGTCGGTGAGTGCATGATCGAGATCCTCGAGCAGCGCGCCTTCCCCGTCGGACGCCTCTATCCGCTCGCGAGTGCCCGTTCCGCGGGAAGCACGGTCATGTTCCGGGGCCGGCCGGTCCTGGTGGAGGATCTCGCGACCTTCGACTTCGCGAAGGTCCGGCTCGGCCTCTTCTCCGCGGGCGGGGACGTCTCCGGGGAGCACGCGCCGCGGGCGGCGGCGGCGGGTTGCGTGGTCGTCGACAACACCTCCCGTTTCCGCCGGGAGCCGGACATCCCCCTGATCGTGCCCGAAGTGAACCCGGACGCGCTCGGCGGGTACCGGACGCGGGGCATCATCGCCAATCCGAACTGTTCGACGATCCAGATGGTGGTCGCGCTCAAGCCGATCCACGATGCCGTGGGCATCGAGCGGATCAATGTCGCGACCTACCAGGCGGTGTCGGGTTCGGGGCGCAAGGGCGTCGAGGAACTGGCCGCGCAGACCGCGAGTCTGCTCAACGGCAAGCCCCACGATCCCAGCGTCTACCCACGCCAGATCGCCTTCAACGTCCTGCCGCACATCGACTCCTTCGAGGAGAACGGCTACACGCGGGAGGAAATGAAGATGGTGTGGGAGACCCGCAAGATCTTCGGTGACGAGCGCATCGAGGTGAATCCGACTTGCGTTCGCGTCCCTGTGTTCTATGGTCATTCAGAGGCGGGGCACATCGAGACGCGGGAGAAGCTGTCCGCGGCCGATGCGCGGGCGCTCCTCGCGAAGGCGCCAGGCGTTCGTCTGATCGACGAACGCGCGGCAGGGGGCTATCCGACCGCCGTCTCCGACGCGGCCGGCGAGGATCCGGTCTTCGTGGGTCGCATCCGCGAGGATCTGTCCCATCCTCGCGGTCTCGACCTCTGGGTCGTGGCCGACAACGTCCGCAAGGGTGCGGCGCTGAACAGTGTACAAATAGCGGAGCTTCTGCTAAAAGAACTTGCATAAAGGGTACTTAGTTCACTCTGCGCAGGTTGTTTCTAGCTTAGACTCCATGCGGTGGATCACAGCGTGGTCCGGGCGATGATGATTGCGCGTGGTCTCGAGGGGGGCGCGCGCGCCCGGGGCGACGCGAGAGGGGAAGGACGGTCTTTATGACACGTAAACTGGCCCTGTTGCTGGTGTGCCTTGGGGTCTGTAGCCGCGTGTTCGCGCTGGGGCTCGGCGAGATCGAGGTCCAGTCGGCGCTCAACCAGCGCTTCGAGGCGACCATCGAACTGCTCAATGCCGATGGCCTCGAGGATGGCGAGATCATTCCCAACCTCGCGTCGAGCCAGGACTTCGAGCGGGTCGGCGTCGAGCGCTTCTTCTATCTGCTCGATCTCGAGTTCACCGCCGACTTCTCCGATCCGAATCGTCCCGTCGTGCGCATCACCAGCACGCGTCCCGTGCGTGAGCCCTTCGTGAACTTCCTCGTCGAAGTGCTCTGGCCGAGCGGTCGCCTGCTCCGCGAGTACACGGTGCTTCTCGATCCGCCCGAGTACACGGCGCAGCCGGCGATCGCGCCGGCCGCGGTCTCCCGCAGTCCGGCGCCGACGCGGGAGGCGACGCCCAGGCCGCCCTCCCCACCGCCGGCCGCGTCGCGCGGCGCGGCTCGCCCCGGCACCACGACGTCCGCCGCTGGCGGACGTGGTCGTTATCAGGGGGAGACCTACGGGGCCACGGACCGCTTCGACACACTCTGGGACATCGCCCTGCAGGTGCGTCCCGGTGACGACGTCACGGTCCAGCAGACCATGCTGGCGCTGCAGCGGCTGAACCCGGAAGCCTTCATCAACGGCAACATCAATCTGCTCAAGGCCGGCTACGTGCTGCGCGTGCCGGACGCCGCCGAGGCCCGTCGCGTGTCCAGTGACGAGGCCATTGCGCGCGTGGCGCAGGAGAACGATCGCTGGCGCCAGGGGCTCACGGGCGCCCCTCTGGACGCGCGTGATCCGGCGCCGACGCCTCGCCAGGCGCCGGAGCAGGGCGGCGAACTCCGCCTGGTGTCCGGCGAGGAGAGTGTCTCCGCGACGGGTGCGGGTACGGCGGCGGGTGGCACCGGCGGTCCCGCGGGCACCGGCCAGTCTGCGGAGGAGCTGGCGGCGGCCGAGGAAGAGCTGGATCGGGTCCGCCTGGAGAACGCGGACCTCGAGACCCGCCTCCAGCAGCGTCAGGCCGCGGAGCAGGAGCTGCAGCGGCAACTCGAACTGCGCAATCAGGAACTCGCACGGATCCAGCAGCAGCTCGCGGCGCAGCAGGCCAGTGCTCCGGCACCGGCTCCGCGCAGCCAGGGCCTGCTGTTCGGGCTCAGCAGCACCATGCTCGGCCTGATCGCGGGGGCCGTCCTGCTCGTGCTCGCACTGATCGTCATGCTCCTGCGCCGGCGCGGCGCCGAGAGCGACGCGTTCGCGCGCAGCCCGGGCGGCATCGAGGCGGACTTCGAACGCACGCAGCAGGTTGCGGCCGGGGTGATCGGTGGCGCCGCCGCTGGCGAGGCGCTCGACTTCGAGGACGACGCAGCCGCGGGCGACGAGGCTGCGGCCGAGGGCGACGTCATCGCCGAGGCCGACATCTACATGGCCTACGGCCGCTTCAGCGAGGCGGCGCGCGTCCTGTCCGCGGCCCTCGAAAGCGAGCCGGAGCGGACCGATCTGCGCCTCAAGCTCATGGAAGTCCACGTCGAGACCGGTGACGTCGAGGCCTTCAACGACGAGGCGCGGACCCTGCAGACGACCGCCGATGCGGACACGCTCGAACAGGCAGACCAGCTCGCCGGGCGTCTCGCGGGGGCGCTGCTGTCCAGCGGTGTCCTCTCGGACGGCAGCGGCGCTGGCCCGGCACGCGAGGGCGCGGCCGATGCGAGCCTCGACTTCGATCTGGCCGAAGGCGGAGCCGATCTGGACAGCCTCGACATCGATCTCGACCTCGATGACGACGACGAGGCGTCCTTGACGCCGACCGCGGACGAGCCGGAGTTCGCCACCGAGGACGACGGCTTCGAGCTCGATCTGGAGCTCGAGGAGTCCGACGAGGGCGACGACGAGTTCGCCCTGGAGCTTGAAGGCGACACCCCGACGCCGCCGGCCGCGGCCATGGACGAGGACGAGGACGAGTTCGCGCTCGACATCGAGACGCCGGAAGGGGCAGCAGCGGCCCTTGCGGAGACGTCCGAGCTCGAGACCCCGTCGACATCCGACGCCGGGGAGGCCCTGTCCTTCGGCGGCGAGCTGGATCTGGATGCCGATCAGGACGAGATCACGACCAAGCTCGAGCTCGCGCGCGCCTATGTCGACATGGGGGACGCCGATGGCGCACGGGAGATCCTCGACGAGGTGGTCCGTGACGGAGACGAGAGTCAGAAGCAGGAAGCCGGGGAGCTGCTCTCCCGCCTGAGCTGAACGGTGGCGATGCCGTCACCCGCCCCATGACGCGCTGGGTGCTCGGAATCGAGTACGACGGAAGCTGCTTCGGCGGCTTCCAGCGCCAGGCGCACGCGACTCGGCCGACGGTCCAGGGCGTGCTCGAGCGTGTCCTGTCGCGGATCGCCGACCACGAGGTGACCGTTCAATGCGCCGGTCGCACCGACGCCGGCGTTCACGCGACGGGCCAGGTGGTCCATTTCGACACGACCTCCGAGCGTCCCGACCGCGCCTGGCTGCAGGGCGGCAACTCCCTTCTCGAACCGGGCATCGCCATTCACTGGGCGCGGCCCCTGTCCGAGGACTTCCACGCCCGTTTCTCGGCGCAGTGGCGTCGCTATCGCTACCTCATGACCGACCGGGCACCGCGACAGGCCCTGCTGAGAGACCGCGTCGCGACGGTGCGCGGTCGCCTGGATGCCCAGCGCATGCACGCGGCGGCCCAGGCGCTGGTGGGTGAGCAGGATTTCTCCGCGTTCCGTGCCGCCGGCTGTCAGTCCCGTCATGCCGTGCGGGAGGTCCAGGCGGTTTCCGTGGTCCGTGCGGGGCCGCTGGTCTGTGTGGACATCCGGGCGAACGCCTTCCTGCAGCACATGGTGCGCAACATCACCGGATCACTCATCCGGATCGGGCAGGGACGGGCCGAGGAAGGCTGGATCGGCGAGCTTCTCGCCGCCCGGGATCGAACCCTGGCCGGTGATGCGGCGCCGCCGGAAGGGCTCTACCTCGTCGAGGTCGGCTACGCACCGGCCTGGGGGCTGCCCGCGGCGACCGGGGCCGGTCTGCCGATGCCGAGCGCCCTGCTGGGGGATGCGGGGGCCGTCCGCACCTGAACCGGGGGGCACGACCGGTCCGGGCGGGTGCAACTTGGGCACAGGTTCCCTAGAATCGCGGCCCTGTCACGGCCCCACCCTCTGTCCCGGACGCCATGATTCCCCGGATCAAGATCTGCGGTCTGACCCGGCCCGAGGACGTGCACGCCGCCGTCGACGCGGGTGCCGATGCGCTCGGGTTCAACTTCCATGCGGCGAGTCCGCGTGCCGTGAGCATCGAGAAGGCGCGGGAGCTGTGCGCGCTGCTGCCGCCCTTCGTGACCAGTGTCGGGCTCTTCGTGGATGCGGATCCGCGGACCATCGAGGCGGTGCTTGCGGCCGTGCCCCTGCAGATGCTGCAGTTCCACGGAGACGAGGCACCGGAGCAATGCGATCGTTGGGCGCGGCCCTATCTCAAGGCGTTGCGCATGCGTGAGGATCTCGATCCGGCCGCCGCGGCGGCCCGCTATCCCGGAGCTGCCGGTATCCTGCTCGACAGCTACCGGCCCGGGGTGCCCGGCGGGACCGGAGACGTCTTCGACTGGGGGCGTATCCCCGTCGACCCGGATTGGCCGCTGGTGCTGGCGGGCGGTCTGGACGCGCACAACGTCGCCCGGGCGATCCGCCAGGTGAGACCCTGGGCGGTGGACGTCAGCGGCGGGGTGGAAGCGGAGAAGGGCATCAAGGACGCACGCAAGATGCGTGCTTTCGTCCAGGCAGTACACGGGTCTTTCAGGGAGCAGGTCTGCGATGAGCACTGAGGCGATCCAGGACATGGACCAGATGGTGTCCTTCGAGGACTACAACTTTCCTGACGAGCGCGGCCACTTCGGCCGGTTCGGAGGCCGCTTCGTGGCCGAGACGCTCATGCATGCGCTCGACGAACTGGACCGGACCTATCGGACGCTGAGCGCCGATCCCGCATTCCAGGCCGAGTTCGACGCGGACCTTGCGGACTACGTCGGCCGCCCATCGCCGCTCTACCTCGCCGAGCGTCTGACCCGCGAGCTGGGTGGCGCGCAGATCTATCTCAAGCGCGAGGATCTGAACCATACCGGCGCGCACAAGGTGAACAACACCATCGGCCAGGCCCTGCTCGCGAAGTACATGGGCAAGACGCGCATCATCGCGGAGACCGGCGCCGGGCAGCACGGGGTCGCCTCGGCGACCGTCGCGGCACGGCTGGGCCTCGAGTGCGTGGTCTTCATGGGCGCGGACGACGTCGAGCGGCAGGCCCCGAACGTCTATCGCATGAAGCTCCTCGGTGCGCGCGTGGTGCCGGTGACCTCGGGCTCGCGCACGCTCAAGGACGCCATGAACGAGGCGCTGCGCGACTGGGTGACCAACGTCGATGACACCCACTACATCATCGGGACCGTCGCCGGGCCGCATCCCTATCCGAAGCTGGTCCGGGACTTCCAGTCCGTGATCGGTCGGGAAACGCGGCGCCAGATGCTCGAGCGCACCGGGCGCCTGCCGGACCTGCTCGTCGCCTGTGTCGGCGGGGGCTCCAATGCGATCGGTCTGTTCCATCCCTTCATCCGGGATCCGGGCGTGCGCATGGTCGGCGTCGAGGCAGGGGGTGAGGGCATCGCGACCGGGCGCCACGCGGCGCCGCTCTCCGCCGGCGTTCCCGGCGTCCTCCACGGCAACCGGACCTACCTCATGGAGGACGAGGACGGCCAGATCGTCGATACCCATTCCGTTTCCGCAGGCCTGGACTACCCGGGCGTCGGCCCCGAGCACGCGTTCCTGAAGGACGTGAAGCGCGCCGAGTACGTCGCCGTCACGGACGACGAGGCCATGGCCGCCTTCCATCACCTGACGCGCACCGAAGGCATCATCCCCGCCCTCGAAACGGCCCATGCGATCGCCTGGGTGATGAAGGAAGCGCCGAAGCTGTCCGCGGAGACGAACATCGTCATCAATCTCTCCGGTCGCGGTGACAAGGACATTCCCACGGTCGCCCGGCTCGAGGGCATCGTGCTGTGAGCCGGATCCGCGCGCGCTTCGCCGCTCGCGCCGAGCAGGGCCAGCGCGCCCTGATCACCTACCTCGTCGCGGGTGATCCGACGCCGACCGTCACCGTGCCGTCCATGCACGCGCTCGCGGCCTCCGGCGCGGACGTCATCGAACTCGGCATTCCCTTCTCGGATCCGGAAGCCGAGGGTCCGGACATCCAGCTCGGCTGCGAGCGGGCCCTCGCGCATCACGTGCGTCTGCTGGACGTGCTCGACATGGTCGCCCGCTTTCGCGCGGACGACGACCGCACGGCCGTGGTGCTCATGGGCTATCTGAATTCCGTCGAGCGCATGGGCCATGCGCTGTTCGCGGAACGTGCGGCCGCCGCCGGGGTCGACGGCCTGATCCTGGTGAATCTGCCTCCCGAGGAGGCCGAACCCCTGCGCAGCGCGCTGGTGGACCGAGGCATCGATCTCGTCTTCCTGCTCGCCCCGACGACGACCGAGGCGCGGGCGAAGTCGATCCTCGCGCTCGCCAGCGGCTTCGCCTACTACGTGTCGCTGAAGGGCACGACCGGTGCGGGCAATCTGGACGTCGACGACGTGCGCACGCGCCTCGAGGCGCTGCGACCCCTGACGACGCTGCCCCTGGCGGTCGGTTTCGGGATCCGTGACGGCGCGTCGGCGCGCCGGGTCGCCGCCTTCGCCGACGGCGTGGTCGTGGGCAGCGCCATCGTCCGCGCCATGGGCGAGCTGGCCGACCGTCCGGAATCGGTGCCGGAGCGTGTCGGGGCCATCGCGCAGGAACTTCGGCAGGCGATGGATGCCCCCGGCTGACGTCCCGCAGCCCCCGGCGGGGAGCCCCGGTTCCTCTCGGTCGCTGGCAGCCTGGCTGGCGCATCTCGAGACCCTGCACCCGAAGGCCATGGATCTCGGGCTCGATCGCGTCCGGGCGGTGCACCAGGCCCTCGGGCGCCCGCATCCCGGCGCCTGCGTCATCACCGTTGCCGGCACGAACGGCAAGGGATCGACCATTGCCACCATGGACGCCGTGCTCCGCGCCCACGGCCACCGCGTCGGGCAGACCACGTCACCGCATCTCATCCGCTTCAACGAACGCATCGCCATCGACGGCCTGTGCGCGACGGACGCCGCGATCGTCGGGGCCTTCGAGCGCATCGATGCCGCCCGCGGGGACATCTCGCTCACCTACTTCGAGTTCGGTGTCCTAGCGGCCCTGGTGCTTCTCGCTGCGGCAGCGCCGGACCATGCGCTGCTCGAGATCGGCCTCGGGGGGCGCCTGGACGCGGTGAACATCGTGGATCCCGATGTCGCCGTGATCACTGCCGTGGATCTGGATCACCAGGAATGGCTCGGTCCGGATCGCGAGACCATCGGGCGCGAGAAGGCCGGGATCCTCCGGGCCGGAAAGCCGCTGGTGCTCGGTGATCCCGACCCCCCGGCCTCGGTGCTCGCCCGGGCGAGCGAGCTGTCCGCACCCTGCTGGCGCCTGGGGCGCGACTTCGGTTTCGAGCATGACGGGGGCGATCTGTGCTTTCGCGGTCGGACCGCGCAGGGCGAGGCCTGGAGTCTGCCGTCCGTGCCCCGGCCTGCCCTGGCCCTCGACGATGTCGCCACGGGGCTGCAGGCGCTGCTCGTCGCCGGCGTGGTGCTGGACGCGGACCGGACCCGTTGTGCCCTCGCGAGCCTGCAGCTCTCCGGGCGCCTGCAGCGGCTCGAGCACGAGGGCGTGTCGGTGATTCTCGACGTTGCCCACAACCCGCATGCAGCGGCGCATCTTCGCGATCGCCTCGGTGACGAGACGCCGGCGATCGCCGTGTTCGGTGCGCTGGCCGACAAGGACGCGCCCGCCATGGTGCGCGCGCTGGCGGACCGCGTGGCGCGCTGGGAGCTCGTCGCGACGCCCGGTGCCCGGGGACGTTCTGCGCGCGCCCTCGCGGAGGATCTCCGGGAGGCAGGGCTCGAGCTCGCCTGCGGCTGCCACGATACGCCGCTCGAGGGCTTCGCGGCGGCCCTTGCCGCCGCGCGGGAGCGCGGGGATCCACGCGTGCTCGTGCTGGGCTCCTTCACCGTGGTGGGCGCCGTGCTCGCCATGCTCGAGGCCGGTGCGCGCGGGGTGGCCGGGCCGTGAACGAGCACGTCCGCAACCGTATCGTCGGCACGGTCATCCTGCTGTCGCTCGCGGCGATCTTCGTACCCATGCTCTTCGACGGCGCGGGCATCGAGCGCCGTCGGGTCCCGGAACTGCCGGAACCGACCGAGGATCAGGGCGCGCGGGACGTCATCGGCATCGATCCGGCGGATGCGGCCTGGGATTTCGTCGAGGAGGCGGCGCGCCAGCGCGAAGCGCCGCCGGAGGCGGTGCTGACCGGCGAGCCGACGCATCTGCCCGAGGCGTCGACGGCCGACGAGGCACCGAGCGCCGGCGCCGGACTCGACGCGGCGGGCGTGCCCCTCGCCTGGAGTCTGCAGCTCGCGAGCTTCGAGGACGAGGCGAACGCGCGCGCGCTGCGTGCCCAGCTGATCGAGGATGGCTACGAGGCCTATCTGACCACCTCGCGCGTCGAGGGCCGTCCGCTCCATCGCGTCGCCGTGGGTCCGCGGATCGAGCGTGCGAGCATCGAACGCCTGCGAACGGAGCTGAAGGACCGCTACGACCTGGACGGCCTGGTCGTGCGCTTCACCGTGGGCGCGTCCGCGTGCGGTGACGGGACGCCCTGACATGACCCTCGCGGCGCTCGACTGGATCCTGCTCGCGCTGGCGGCCGTGTCCGTTCTGCTCGGTGCCGTGCGCGGCCTGGTGCGGGAAGCCGTTTCCCTCGCGGTCTGGATCGGTGCCTTTCTCGTCGCCGCGAGTTTCGCGACCCTCCTGGAAGCACGCCTCGAGGAGGTCGTGTCGGCGCCGGGCGTCCGCTTTCCGCTGGCCTTCGCGATCCTGTTCCTCACGACCCTGGTGGTGGGGAGTCTGGCGGGCCGCATGCTCGCCCTGGTCGTGAGCGCGACGGGGCTCACGGGCCTGGACCGCATGCTCGGCGGCCTGTTCGGCGCCGCACGGGGCGGGGTCCTGCTGGTGGTGATCGCGGGGGTGCTCGCGCCCCTGTTCGTGGACGCCGATTGGTGGCAGGCTTCGCGCCTCGTGCCGCATCTGCTCGCGGCGCAGGACGAGACCTTTGCGGCCCTGCGCGCCGTTCTCGGTACCGTCATGGATCAGGGCGGCGCCTGAGGCACCCGCCAGGCTGACGAGGACGGTCTTCGCCAGCCTGTCAACCGGATCAGGGGATGAGCCATGTGCGGCATCGTCGGCATCGTCGGCCACGAGCCCGTCAATCAGCGTCTCTACGATGCGCTGACCGTTCTCCAGCACCGCGGGCAGGATGCTGCCGGCATCGTCACCACCGATGGCGGCCATCTGCACATGCGCAAGGCCAACGGTCTGGTCCGCGACGTCTTCCGCCAGAACCACATGGAACGGCTCCGCGGCGACATCGGCATCGGCCACGTGCGTTATCCGACGGCGGGGTCCAGCAGTGCCGCCGAAGCGCAGCCCATGTACGTGAACTCGCCCTTCGGGATCATGCTCGCGCACAACGGCAATCTGACCAATGCGGAGTCCCTCAAGGAGGATCTCTTCCGCGCCGATCTTCGCCACATCAACACGGAGTCCGACTCCGAGATCCTGCTCAACGTGTTCGCCCACGAGCTTGCCGGCCGGGCGCACATGGACCTCGACCCCGACGACATCTTCGACGCGGTGCGCGCCGTGCATGCCCGCTGTCGGGGCGCCTATGCGGCCGTGGCCCTGATCGTCGGCCACGGTGTCCTCGCCTTCCGTGACCCCTGGGGCATCCGCCCGCTGGTCTACGGCCGGCGCGAGAGCGAGGGCGGGGTCGAGTACATGATCGCGTCGGAGAGCGTCGCCCTGGACGTCCTCGACTTCACGCTCGTCCGGGACGTGGCCCCCGGCGAGGCCGTGTGGATCGACCGGGACGGCGCCCTGCACACGCGTGTGTGTGTCGACGATCCCCAGTGCTGTCCCTGCATCTTCGAGCACGTCTATCTGTCGCGTCCGGATTCGATCATGGACGACATCTCCGTCTACAAGGCACGGCTGCGCATGGGGGAGCGGCTCGCGGAGCGCATCCTGCAGGGTTTCCCGGGTCGGGATCACGACATCGACGTGGTCATTCCCATACCGGAGACCAGTCGCACGGCTGCGCTGCCGCTCGCCTACGAGCTGAACGTCAAGTATCGAGAGGGGTTCATCAAGAACCGCTACATCGGCCGGACGTTCATCATGCCCGGGCAGAATCAGCGCAGCCGGTCCGTGCGCCAGAAGCTCAACGCCATCGATCTCGAATTCCGCGGCAAGAACGTGCTTCTCGTGGACGATTCGATCGTGCGCGGCACCACCTCTCGGCAGATCGTCGAGATGGCTCGCGAGGCCGGTGCCCGCAAGGTCTACCTGGCGTCCGCCGCGCCGCCCGTGCGCTTTCCGAACGTCTACGGCATCGACATGCCCGCGGCGAACGAATTCGTCGCCCATGGCCGCACGGAGGAGGAGATCGGTCGCCTGGTGGGAGCAGATCGCCTCTTCTATCAGGATCTCGGCGATCTCATCTCCTGCGCGGCGGAAGGCAACAACGCGATCCGTCGTTTCGAGTGCTCGGTCTTCGACGGGCACTACATCACCGGCGACGTCGATGCGGCCTACCTGGATCGCATCTCCGCTGCGCGCAACGATCTCGCCAAGCAGCGCCGCGAGCATGCCAGCGGGGCCGACGTGCGCGACAGCGAGCACGAGCTGTCCGATCTGCACGATCACGTCTGAGCGTCCCCGTGCAGTCGCTCATCCGCCACATCGTCGACCAGGTCGGGACCGTCCTCCTCGGCAAGGAGCTGCAGGTCCGCCAGTCCCTCGCCTGTCTGCTCGCTGGTGGCCATCTGCTCATCGAGGACCTGCCCGGCATGGGCAAGACGGTGCTGTCGCATGCCCTCGCTCGCACGCTGGGTCTCAGCTACAACCGCATCCAGTTCACCTCCGACGTGCTGCCCGCCGACATCCTCGGCATCTCCGTCTTCGAACGGGATGCGGGCACCTTCCGCTTTCATCCGGGCCCCGTGTTCGCACAGCTGGTGCTGGCCGACGAGATCAATCGCACCACGCCGAAGACCCAGAGCGCCCTGCTGGAAGCCATGGAGGAGGGGCAGGTGACCGTCGAGGGGGAGACGCGCGCGCTGCCGCAACCGTTCTTCGTGATCGCGACCCAGAACCCCGTGTCGCAGGCCGGAACCTATCCCCTACCGGAATCGCAGCTCGATCGGTTCCTCATGCGCATCGAGCTCGGCTATCCGGACGCGGCCGCGGAACGCGAACTGCTGCGCGGCACGGATCGGCGCCTGCTCCTCGATGCCCTCGAGCCCGCCCTGGAGCTCGATGCCCTCGCCGCACTCCAGGAGGAGGCCGAACGGGTGCGGGTCTCGGATCCGCTCATGGACTATCTTCAGAGACTGATCCGGCATACCCGGGAGTCGCCCGAGTTCGCCTGGGGCCTGTCGCCCCGCGGCGCGCTGGCGCTGCTGCGCGCGACGCGATCCTGGGCGCTCATCGACGGACGCGATCATGCCCAGCCCGAGGATCTCCAGGCGGTGCTGCCCGCGGTCGTGGCCCATCGGCTCCGTGAAGCGGCGGCCCAGGGCGGCACGGCCAGCGGCGCCACGCTCAGTGCGCGGCTTCTCGCCGCCGTGGACGTCGTCGGCTGAGCCGAGCGCTGCGCCTCGGGGCGAGGCGGGATGGGCGCATGGCCGCTGAGTTCACCGATACCACGCGCGCGCCCGTCGACGCGGGTCCGGTCCCGCCGGCCCCCCGAGGACGCGCCGGTCGCTGGCTCGCCCGGCGCGTGCCCGCAGGGTCCCGGGTCCGCCTGAATCAGCGGAACATCTTCATCTTTCCGCCACGCACGGGCTTCGCCTTCTTCGCGTTGCTGGCCGTGCTCGTGGTGGCGGCCATCAACTACCAGAACGCCCTGGTCTTCGCGCTGGCCTTCCTGCTCGGCAGTCTCTTCGCCGTCGCGATCGGCCATACCTATCGCAATCTTGCGGGAATCGAGATCGCCGCCCAGGGCGCTGAGCCGGTCTTCGCCGGCGAGCGGGCGCGCATGGTGCTCCATCTGCGCAGCGTCTCGGGGCGCGGCCATCGGGCCCTGCGCATCGGCTGGCCCGGAGAGGTGCCGGCGGAACTCGACCTCGCGCCCGGCGAGGAGCGGACCCTGCGCGTGCCCTTCGCCACGCGGCAGCGTGGCTGGCATCGCCCGGGACGCCTGCGTCTGGAGACGCGCTGGCCCGTGGGCATTCTCCGCGCCTGGTGCTGGCTGGACCTCGATCAGCCGGTTCTCGTCTATCCGCACCCGCTGCCCGGCCCCGTGCAGGGCCTCGCCGCGAGCGCCACGGAGGGCGACGGGGAGCAGATCAGGGGCGCCGCCGACGACTTTCTCGGTCTCCGTGAATTCCGGGACGGTGATTCCCTCAAGCACGTGGCATGGAAGGCCTTCGCCCGGGGCGGCGAGCTGCGCCTCAAGGAATTCGGTGGACGTGCGGATCGGCGCCACTGGCTCGACTTCGATGCGCTCCCGGGACTCGATACGGAGACCCGGCTGGGGCGCCTCTGTGCGCGGGCGCTCGAGCTGGAAGGGGCAGGGGAATCCTACGGTCTCCGCCTGCCGGATCGACGGCTCGACCCTGCCCAGGGCGCGGGCCACCTCGACGCGGTCCTCGAGGCGCTGGCCCTCTACGGTCGGGAGCCCGTCGCATGAAGCGGGTCGGTGCACAGGACGCCGTCCCCGGCGCGGCGCTCGTGCTCCTGCTCGTCGCGCACGGCGCGGCGGTGCTGCCGCACGTGCCGCGCCTGTCGCCCTGGATCCTCCTCGTCTGGGTGCTCTGCGTGCTGTGGCGGACCCAGGTCTTCCGGGGGAACTGGAACTTTCCGCCGACCTGGGTCAAGGCGCTGCTGGTGATCCTCGCCGCCCTGGGTGTAGGCCTTGCCTATCCCCAGCCCTTCGCCCTCGAGCCCGCCGTCGCCCTGCTCGTGGTGGCGTTCTCGCTCAAGCTCCTGGAGACCCGTGCGCGCCGCGATGCCGTCGTGGTGGTCATGCAGGGCTATTTCGTGGTCGCCTGCGAGTTCCTCTTCGAGCAGAGCATGACGACGGCGCTGCGCCAGCTCCTCGCCGTCACCCTGCTCACGGGCGCGCTCGTCGCGGTACACCAGGGCGGCAGCGCCCGGAGTGCCCTGGCCAGTCTGCGTACCGCGACCGTCCTGCTGCTGCAGGCGGTGCCGCTCACGGTGGTCATGTTCGTGTTCTTTCCCCGCATCGCGCCGCTCTGGTCCGTGCCCCTGCCCGAGGGCGCCGGGCGCACGGGGCTGGCCGATTCCATGTCGCCGGGCGACATCGCTCGCCTCGGGCGTTCCTCGGAGCTCGCCTTCCGGGTCGAGTTCGACGGGGCCGTGCCGCCCCCCAGTGCGCTCTACTGGCGGGTGCTGACCTACTCCGACTACGAGGACGGCACCTGGTCGCCCGGGCCGCGTCCGCACCTCGCGCAGCGCCTCGTACACTGGGCGGGCAGTCCGCTGGTCCCGGACTGGATCCCCGAGGGCCCGGAGGCGCGTGCGCCGATCCGCTATGCGGTGGTCGCGGAGCCCAGCTTCCGCCCCTGGCTCTACGCGCTCGATCTGCCCCAGCCGCTCAGTGCCGGGACGGGCATCGGCCGCGACTTCCGCCTCGTCGCCCGCGAGGCCGTGACGACGCGGCTGCGCTACGAGGTCGCGTCCCGCCCCTGGGCCCGCCTCGACGAGACCCTGCCGGACTGGCTGCGCCGACGCGAGACGCGTCTGCCGCCGGACGGCGATCCGCGGACCCGGGCACTGGTCGCGGAGCTTGCGGAGCGCCATCGGGAGCCGCGCGCGCTCGTCGTGGCCCTGCTGCGCCGCTTCCGGGAGGAACCCTTCGTCTACACCCTCTCACCGCCGACCCTCAGCGGGGATCGCATCGATGGCTTCCTGTTCGAGACCCGGGCGGGGTTCTGTGCGCACTTCGCCGGCGCCTTCGTCTACATGATGCGGATCGCGGGCGTGCCTGCGCGGGTCGTCGCCGGCTACCAGGGCGGCGAGGCCAATCCGCTCGCCGACCACCTGGTCGTGCGTCAGTACGACGCCCACGCCTGGTCGGAAGTCTGGCTCGAGGGTGAGGGCTGGGTGCGCGTCGATCCCACGGCCGCGGTGGCCCCCGGTCGCATCGAGCAGGGCGCCGAGGCCTCCCTGGCGCGCGAGGCGGCGGCCGGCGGCGTCTCGCCCTTCCGCGGGGAGTTCTGGCGTTCCCTGAGCTGGGTGATGGACGCGGCGTACTTCCTCGACTCGCTGGAGCACCGCTGGAACGTCCTGGTGCTCAGCTACGATGCGGACAGCCAGAGCCGTCTCCTGCAGCGCCTGCTCGGAGAGATCACGCCGCTGCGGGTCGGTATCGCAGCGGGCGGTGCGGGCGTTCTGGCGGTGCTCCTGTCGAGCATGGCCGGCTGGATCGGGCCCCGCCCGCGGCGGCGGCCACCGATCCTGCGGCTGCACGACGCCCTGGGCGCAGCCTTCGCGGGCGTGGGGATGCCGCGGCGGCTCATGGAGTCGCCCAGGGCCTATGGTCGGCGCCTCGCGCGGAGCCACCCGGCCCAGGCCGAGGACATCCTGCGGCTCGCGGAACTGCTGGATCAGCGC
>JAZBPI010000095.1:0-3343 GCA_036351555.1 Pseudomonadales bacterium | reverse complement strand
GGCCGGGTTCCCCCTGTGGGCGCACGCTTCATCGGCGACGGGCAGGTCGGTCGTAGAAGCGATCGCCGCTGAAGCTGGCTCTCACAGTGGTAGATGGCGGCAGCACGCATGCACACCGGTACATGCCCTTGTGGGAGCACGCTTCAGCGGCGAGGGAAAGAAGGCTCAGATGCGAATCCGCAGGGCCAGGGAGCCGAAGTCGGCGTAGTCGTCCTGCTGTTCGCTGTATTCGCGCGTGCGCCAGGTGTGCACGTAGCTGAGTTCCGCGATGCGGTAGCGCACGCCGAAGCCCACGAAGACTTCGCCGACCCAGGGTTCCCTGTTGTTGCCGGTGTCGAAGTCCTCGAACAGGGGCCCGTCGAGGGTCGCATCGAAGGCGACGGCGCGGCCCGTGGCGCCGAAGAGCCCGTAGACGGACCAGGGGCCGTCGTAGCCGCCGCCGTCGTCGAAGTAGCGGTGCGAGTAGGCGTTCGCGGACAGCCGCGGATCGGAGAAGTCCGGCGGCAGGTTCAGACCGATGCGGAAGAAGCCGCCGACGTTGGCGCTCGTGCGGAAGCTCCCGAGGCGCACGCCCCATTCCGTGAGACCGTCGACGCGAAAGCCGAGGCGCCGCTCCGGCAGGAAGTCGGCGCGTCGCTTCTGCACGAAGCTGAGATCGGCGGTGACCTCCGTGGGGATCTGGGCCTGCCAACCGGCGAACTTGTCGAAGTTGCGCAGGTCGTGGATCAGGTTCTGGGACTCCTGGGCGAGGGACGGCTCGCCGGTGATGCCCAGGATGAATTCCACGGAGTTGAGGATCTCGTCGTCCTTGGCGTGGAGCGAGAAGCCCAGGCCGAGCCAGCCGGCGTAGCGGCGCTGCCCGACGGGCTGCTCGGGGTCCGTGAGGTCCTCGGGCGTGAACATGAGCTGGGTCAGGGACAGACCGGTGTTGTAGTTGATCGCCGACGGATCGTCGAAGCCCGTGACCCGGCGGAACAGCTTCGCGCTCTCCGGGTCACCGGTGAGCCGGCGCAGGCGTCGCTGCACGGGGCCGACCTCGTCGAGCTCCCGGTTCTCGGAGATCCAGGAGAAGCGGACGCCGTTCGTGTAGTTGCGATCGGTGCCGCCGAAGAGATCGTTGTCGAGATAGCTGGTGACGTAGCCTTTCTCGCCGAAGGCAAGGAGGTCCGCGTCGCTGGCGCCGGCGAGCGGCGGGACGAGGAGCAGGACGCAGGCGAGCGCACCGGGATGCCGTGCCGCCATGGAGAGGAATCCGTTCTCTGCGCAAGGCCGTGGCAGGATGGGCTCATCCTGCCACGGCCGGGGCCTCAGTACTTGTAGGCCTCGGGCTTGTAGGGCCCTTCGGTCTTCACGCCGATGTACTTGGCCTGGCCGTCGGTGAGGCGCGTCAGCACGCCGCCGAAGCCCTGCACCATGTACTTGGCCACTTCCTCGTCGAGCTGCTTGGGCAGCACCTCCACGGTGATCGGTGCGCGCTGATTGACCGGCTGGTCCGCCCACTTCTGCTCGTAGAGGTGCATCTGCGCCAGCACCTGGTTCGCGAAGGAGCCGTCCATGACCCGGGAGGGGTGGCCCATGGCGTTGCCGAGGTTCACGAGCCGTCCTTCGGAGAGGAGGATGATGAAGTCCGTGGGATCGTCGGAGCGGAAGATCCGGTGCACCTGCGGCTTCACCTCTTCCCAGCGCCAGTGCTCGCGCATGTAGGCGGTGTCGATCTCGTTGTCGAAGTGGCCGATGTTGCAGATCACGGCGCCCTTCTTGACCTTGGTGAGCATGTTGCGGTCGCAGACGTCGGCGTTGCCGGTGCAGGTCACGATCAGGTCCGTGTTCGCGAGCAGGCGGTCGTCGATGTCCTCGAGGCGGCCCGTGTTGTGACCGTCGACGTAGGGCGACACCACCTCGAAGCCGTCCATGCACGCCTGCATGGCGCAGATCGGATCGACCTCGGTGACGCGCACGACCATCTTCTCCGCATCCAGGGACGCGGCGGAGCCCTTGCCGACGTCGCCGTAGCCGACCACGAGCGCCTTCTTGCCGGACATGAGCATGTCCGTGGCGCGCTTGATGGCGTCGGAGAGGGAGTGCCGGCAGCCGTACTTGTTGTCGTTCTTGCTCTTGGTCACGGAGTCGTTGACGTTGATGGCGGGCACCTTGAGCTCGCCCTCGCGCATCATCTCGAGGAGACGATGCACACCGGTCGTGGTCTCCTCGGAGATGCCGTGGATCTTCTCCAGCATGGCCGGATAGGCCTCGTGGATGCGCAGGGTCAGGTCACCGCCGTCGTCGAGGAGGAGATTCGCGTCCCAGGGAGCGCCGTCCTTGAGGATCGTCTGCTCGATGCACCACTGGTACTCCTCCTCGGTCTCGCCCTTCCAGGCGAAGACGGGGATGCCGGCGGCGGCCATGGCGGCGGCGGCGTGATCCTGCGTGGAGAAGATGTTGCAGGACGACCAGCGGACCTCGGCGCCCAGGGCGACGAGCGTCTCGATGAGCACGGCCGTCTGCACGGTCATGTGGATGCAGCCGATGATGCGTGCGCCGGCCAGCGGCTGCTCGCCCTCGTAGCGACTGCGCAGGGCCATGAGGGCGGGCATCTCGGCCTCGGCCAGATCGATCTCGCGGCGGCCGAATTCGGCGAGGCCGATGTCCGCGACCTTGTAGTCGGTGAAGCTCATCGTGGGGTCTCCTTGGAGCCGGGGGTGTGGAGGTCGGTGGCCGCCGGGGGGGCGTGCCGCCGTCGAAAGCACTTCAGCTGGATGCGGAAGCCGTTGCGCAGGGCGAGGAACTGGGCGGGTCCCGCGGCGAGACCCGCGTCCGCCGCCCAGTGGTCGAGTCGATCGGCATCGATGCCGCGCCAGACGTCGCCGCAGGCTTCGCCGACCCAGTCCTGCTCGTGCGGGCAGAGATCGGCGACCAGCAGCGCACCGGCGTCGCTGAGCAGGGCCGCGGCGCGCGCCAGGAGGTCCTCCGGGCGCGGTACGTGGTGCAGCACCATGGCGCAGACGATGGCATCGAAGGGCCGGGCCAGCGCGGCCGGGCGCAGGGGCTGGCCCGGCGCCGGCGGTTCGCCGGTCTCGAAGCGGACGTTGTCGAGGCCCGCCTGGCGGCAGGTCTCGCGGGCGCGCTCGATCATGCCGGCAGCGCTGTCCAGGGCGACGACCTCGCGGAAGCGCGCTGCGAGCACCGGGAGGAATTCGCCCGGTCCCGGTCCGATCTCCAGGGCGCGCTCGCCGCTGGTCGGAAGCAGATCGCCGAGTTCCTTCAGATAGTCCGCCGGCGTGGCGATCAGCTCCCGGGCGGCATCGAGGCGATCGGCATGGCGGGCGAAGAAGGCGCGGCTGCG
>JAZBPI010000094.1:0-3022 GCA_036351555.1 Pseudomonadales bacterium | reverse complement strand
TCCTCGATGGACGGCTCCTCGCCGCTGTCGAGGTAGGCCTCCATGAGCTCGTCGTCCTGCTCGAGGGCGGACTCGATGAGCTGTTCGCGGTACTCGGCGACCTTGTCGGCCATGTCCGCGGGCACGTCGACGACCTCGAAGTTCTCGGGCAGGCCGCTGTCGTCCCACACGTAGGCCTTCTGCGTGATCAGATCCACGACGCCCTTGAAGTCCTCCTCGATGCCGATGGGCAGGGTCATGACCAGCGGCCGCGCGCCGAGGACGTTCTTGACCTGGTCCACGACCCGGTAGAAGTCGGCCCCGATGCGGTCGAGCTTGTTCACGTAGACGATGCGCGCGACGCGCGAGTCGTTCGCGTAGCGCCAGTTCGTCTCGGACTGCGGTTCGACGCCGCCGGAGCCGCAGAACACGCCCACGCCGCCGTCGAGCACCTTCAGGGAGCGATAGACCTCGATCGTGAAGTCGACGTGCCCGGGCGTGTCGATGATGTTCAGGCGATAGTTCTTCCAGAAGCAGCTGGTGGCCGCGGACTGGATGGTGATGCCGCGCTCCTGCTCCTGCTCCATGAAGTCCGTCGTCGCGGCGCCCTCGTGCACCTCGCCGAGCTTGTGGATCTTGCCCGTGAGCTTGAGGATGCGCTCCGTGGTGGTGGTCTTGCCCGCGTCCACGTGGGCGAAGATCCCGATGTTGCGGTACAGCGACAGGTCGGCCATGGCTCGTCTCGATAGGATCAGGTTTTGGTTGTCTGGAGAACGGGACTCTCGCGGCGCGTGCCATCGAGGCAGGCGCCCTGTGCGTCGTCAGTCGATCATGCGACTCGCGAAGGGTCCATCGCGGGCCGTCGATGCGTCGGCGCCGATCGTTAAGATATTGATACGAAAGGACTTTGGTACGGGACCCGTCGGCAGCGCGGCGTAGCTTAGCATGTTCCGTGAACGCCTGTCCGGTGCGCGAAGGACAGGTCGTCAGCGCGCCGCGAGCGGCGCGCGTTCGATGCATCGGCGCTGGCTGCGCCTGCCTCGCGGTGGCCCTTCGGCGGCCGTGCCGCGACCTCAGGCCGCGTCGGCGAGCGCCTCGAGGGCGTCCCAGTGCAGATCGCCGAACACCCCGTTCGGATTCACGGGCTGCAGGCACACGTGGGTCGCGCCGGCGTCGAAGTGGGCCTTGATGCGGCTCTTGATGGCCTCGACGGTGCCCCAGGCAAAGGTCGCGTCGATGAAGCGATCACTGCCCGCGCCCGCCAGATCCTCCTCCGTCAGGCCCATGCGCAGCCAGTTGTTCCGGTAGTTCGGCAGGCCGATGTAGATCTGCGCGATGCCCCGCGCCAGTTCCCGGGCCCGGGTCGCGTCGGTCTCGAGCACCACCTTCTGCTCGACGCAGAGCATCCGGTCCGGCCCGAGGATCTCGCGGGCCATCTGCGTGTGGTCCGGCGACGTGAAGTAGGGGTGCGCGCCATCGCAGAGGTCCCGGGCCGTCTCCAGCATCTTCGGCCCCAGGGCGGCGATCACCCGCTTCGGCTTCGCGGCCGGAGGCACGGCGGAGTAGGGCGCCTGGTCCATGGCTTCGAGGTACTTGCGCATGGTGGCCACCGGCGGGCCGTACTCCAGGCCACGCACGCCCTCGACGAGCGGACGGTGGGAGACGCCCATGCCGAGCAGGAAGCGCCCGCCGGACTGTTCCGCCAGGGTGTTCTGGGCGGAGAGCGTCACGCCCGGCTCGCGGTGATAGATGTTGGCGATGCCCGTGGCCAGGTTCAGCGTCCTGGTGTTCGCCAGCAGCCAGGCGGCATGGGCCATGGGATTGCGGCCGGTGGTTTCGGGGATCCACAGGGTCCCGTAGCCGAGCGCCTCGATTCGCTGCGCCGCTTCCGCGGCCTGCTGCGCGGCCATGGTTTCCGTGAAATACCAGACGCCCAGTCTGCCCGTATCCATCTTGCTCTCCAGGGTGGTGAGGGTGACGAGGCCGCGCTCAGCGGCCGTGAAACTGTCCCGCGCGCCGCTCGGCGACGGCGCGGATGCCTTCCGCTGCGTCCTCGGTCTCGCGCAGCCACTGCTGTTCCGAGAGCTCGTGCTCCGTGGCGCGCGCGATCTCGTCGGCGAGGCCCTGGCGCAGGGTGGATCGCACGGAGACCACGGCGAGCGGCGCGCTCTCGGCGATCTCGGCGGCGAGGGCCTGGGCGGCGCTGCGGATCGCGTCGCTCTCCACGAGCACGTCGACCAGCCCCCAGGCGTGCGCTTCGTCTCCCTTGAGGCGACGGCCCGTGTAGAACATGAGCGCCGCCTTCTGGGCGCCGACGAGGCGCGGCAGCGTCACCGTCAGGCCGAAGCCGGGATGGATCCCGAGCCGCGCGAAGTTGGCGGCGAAGCGCGTGTCCGCGGACGCGACCCGGAAATCCGGGACCAGGGCCACGCCGAGACCGCCGCCGATGGCGCTGCCCTGGATGGCGCCCACCACCGGCGTGCGGCAGCGGAACAGGCGCACGCCTTCCCGATAGAGGTACTGGGTGCTGGTGCGGAAGCCGTCGGCGCTGAACTCGGCGTCGCCCTCGCCCTCGCGTCCGCTGCCGAAGTTGGCGCCGGCGCAGAAGTTCCTGCCCTGGGCGCAGAGCACGATGGCGCGGCAGTCCGGATGGGCATCCAGGCCCTCGAAGGCATCGGCGAGCTGCGTGATCAGGGCCCGGTCGAAGAAGTTGTGCGGCGGCCGCTGGATCTCCACGGTGGCCACGGCGCCTTCGAGCGTGACGGCGATGTCGTCGAAGCGTCGCTCGAGTACGGTGCTCCCTGCGCTCACGGTGGGTCCTCGCTGCTGATCGGTCGCGGGGCGCGAGTCTAGCATCGGGCCCGGAGGCTGTGCCCGCGGGCGGCCGCACGGCACGCGCGGAGGTAAAGGCGCGGGGGGCGCGGTAAGCTTCGCGGGGGTGCAAGGAGGCCGCTGTCGGCGCATCGCCGGCATCCTCTCGATCGTGCCTGAGGACGGCTGACCCATGAGCGATTCGGCGTTCGCGAAGGCGCCGGCGGCAACG
>JAZBPI010000093.1:0-51479 GCA_036351555.1 Pseudomonadales bacterium | reverse complement strand
CTCCAGCTCGTGGTGGCAGGGCGCGAGCTTGTCGTTCTCGCGGGTCAGGCCGACCATCCCGCCCTGCCAGGCACCGAAGAGCCCGGCCAGCACCAGGATGCAGCCACTCACGAAGGGATCCGGCATGAAACACCAGGATGCGAGCACGCGCAGCAGCAGCACGACCACCAGACCGATCGATGCACCACCGAAGGCCCAGCGTTCGCCCCTGTGGATCACGTCCAGCTGTTGATAGGTGGTTGCGGAATGAATGCGATGCCGATGGAGCCCCGCCTCGTCCCGGGACACGACATGGAAATCATGATCGTGAAGGCCTTCCGCACGCACCGTATCGCTGACGGCACGCGTGGTCTGCAGATCGTGGGCGATGCAGTAGCGTCTTCGCTCGTCGAGCCTCCCGCTCGACGGTGAACCCCGTGTATCCTCGGCCTGGCCTCGCGAGGCGCTGCTCAGAACGAATTCCCATGAAGCACCCTGCGCCTTTTCCCCCAGGGCATGACCGCGACGCGCTCCGAGCAGGCTCGGAGATGCCTCCCGCACGGTCAGGCCGGGCCCAAGTCACTCCGGTCTCGCAAGGCGATCGACCGATGAGCGCAATGCAGGCGGAACCCATCGCATGACGACGCGTCCCGCGCCACCGGACAGACGAGCGAAGTCGCCCTACATCACGGCCGCCGGCGCCGCCGCGCTCCAGGCCGAGCTGCGCCACCTGTGGAAGGAGAAGCGTCCGGAGGTCACCCGACGCGTCTCGGAGGCCGCCGCCATGGGGGATCGCTCGGAGAACGCCGAGTACATCTACGGCAAGAAGCAGCTGCGCGAGATCGATCGCCGGATCCGCTACCTGTCCACGCGCCTCGACGAAGTGGTGGTGATCGATCGCCTGCCGGACGATCCCTCGCGGGTCTTCTTCGGTGCCTCGGTGACCGTCGAGGACGAGGACGGCACGGAGGCGACCTGGCGCATCGTCGGCGCGGACGAATTCGATCCGTCTCGCGCCTGGATCAGCATCGATGCCCCCGCGGCGCGCGCGCTCATCGGCCGTCGCGTCGGGGACGAGGTGGTGGTCCGAGGCCCGGAGGGGGATCGACATCTCTGGATCACGGAGCTGCGCTATGACTGCGCCTGAGACGGTTCGGCGTCCACCCTTTCGCGCCCTGCGGCTGGATCATCTGGTGCTGCGCGCCCGGGACATCGAGACGCTCGTGGCGTTCTATCGGGACGTGCTCGGCTGCGAGGTCGAGCGCGTCCTGCCGGAGCTGGGCCTGCATCAGCTCCGCGCAGGGGACGCGCTCATCGATCTCGTCGACGCGCAGGGCCCGCTCGGTCGTGCCGACGGCGCGCCACCGGCACGCGCGGACGGCGGCAACCTGGACCACTTCTGCCTGCGCATCGAACCCTTCGATGCCGCGGCACTCGCCGCCTGGCTCGACGCGGCCGGCATCGCGCACGAGGCTCCGGCGCGCCGCTATGGCGCGGACGGTTTCGGACCCTCCATCTACCTGGCGGATCCCGAAGGCAATCGCGTGGAGCTGAAGGGCCCGCCGGAGGCCGATCCGCGTGGGTGAATCGGACGCGCAGACCGAGCGCATCCTCGCAGCCATCGATGCGCTCGTGACGCGGCGACTGGCCCTGGGTCCGCTGCGCACGGAGCAGGATCCGCGCTGGCCCTCCCCCTGCGAGATCGGCGCACCCGACGACGACGGCTGGATCGCCTGGCAGCCGATCCGTCGCCAGGGCGCCGAAGTGCTGGCCCCTCTCGCCGCAACCCTGGGCTGCAGGCTGCATCCGGCCCTCGAGGCCTACTACGGCCGCTACTGGTCGAACGGATGGCGCGTGCGCGGCACCCTCGGCAGCATGAGTCTGATCGGCGTCTGGAATCCCGAGGATCAGGACCGCCTGCTCCAGAACCTCCTCGGCCACGCGCTCCAGCAGCAGCGCCTGCGCCGACCGCTGTCCCTGTTCTTCGGCTGCGCGGGGCCCGACGACGAGTGGGTGCTGTCCCTGCGCAACGACACGGGAGAGGTGGTCCTCGAGCGACCCGATGGCGTCGAGCCCGTCGCCGACGACCTGGGCACCTTTCTCGACCACCTCGAACCTCTGGCGGACGATTCGCCCTGAGCGGTCAGCGCTTCGTTGTCGCGCACGGACTGCTGTGATGGAATCCGCCGCCCGGAACGCGGAGCGCCCCCCATGGACGAGCTGGTCATCGAGCCGATTCCGAGCGTGCGCGGCAAGGTCCGTGTTCCCGGGTCGAAGAGCCTGTCCAACCGGATTCTCCTGCTCGCTGCCCTCGCCGAGGGCACGACCCGGATCCACCATCTTCTCGACAGCGACGACGTCACGCGCATGCGTGAGGCGCTGACGGACCTCGGCGTTCACACCAGCACGGACGGGGACAGCCTCCGGGTGGTGGGTCGCGGGGGGCCCCTGAGCCTCACCGACGATCGGCCGCGGCGCCTCCACCTCGGCAACGCGGGTACCGCCATGCGCCCCCTGGCTGCGGTGCTGACCCTGGGCACGGGCCACTTCGAACTGGCCGGCGATGCGCGCATGCACGAGCGCCCCATCGGTCCCCTCGTCGATGCCCTGCGCACGCTCGGCGCGTCCATCGACTACCTCGGCGAGGCGGGCTATCCACCGCTGGCCATCCAGGCAACGGGCCTGGACGGCGGCATCGTCCGCATCGACGGGACCCTGTCCAGTCAGTACGTCAGCGCTCTCATGATGGCGGCTCCGCTGGCGCGGGCGCCCGTCACCCTGGAGCGGATCGGCGAGCTGGTCTCCGACCCCTACATCGAGATCACGCGGCGCTGCATGGCCCTCTTCGGAGTCGAGGCGGCCTGGCCGGTTCCGCGACGCATCGAGCTTCCCGTCGCGCCCTATCGCAGCCCGGGCGAGCTCGCCGTGGAGGGCGACGCGAGTTCGGCCTCCTACTTCCTCGCCGCCGCCGCCATCGCCGGCGGACCCGTGCGCGTGCTCGGTGTCGGCAGCGCGAGCATGCAGGGCGACATCGCCTTCGCCGACGTACTCGAGCGCATGGGCGCCCGGATCGATCGCGGGCCGGACTGGATGGAAGCGCGCCGCGGCACGCTCACCGGGATCGACGTGGACCTGAACGCGATTCCCGACGCGGCCATGACCCTGGCCGTGGTGGCGCTCTTCGCCCGGGGGCCCACGCGCATCCGCGGCGTCGCGAACTGGCGCGTCAAGGAGACGGACCGGATCCACGCCATGGCCACGGAACTGCGCAAGCTCGGCGCCACCGTGACCGAACACGACGACGGCCTGACGATCGAACCGCCGGAGGCGCTGCGCGCCGCCGAGATCGACACCTACGACGACCATCGCATGGCGATGTGCTTCGCCCTCTCCGCCCTGGGCCCGGTTGCGGTGACCATCCGCGACCCGGAATGCGTCGCCAAGACCTACCCCGGCTTCTTCGCCGATTTCCTGCGCCTCGCGGCCCCGGCTGCCTAGCGCGGCACGGAGTCGCGACGCGGCAATGCAGCTCACGGCCGCGAGAGGCCGGGCTGACGAGGACACAGGGATCCCCTCACGCGGCGTGGGCGCCGCGTGGTCTCGTCCGCGGATCCACCGTGCAGCGCCTCAGCCGCCGCCGGCCCGTGCCCAGAGGTGGGGAACGGCGTAGGCGCGCCAGGGCCGCCAGGCTTCCGCCCGGGCCGACGCGGCAGCGGGGGTCGGCAGGATCCCGTCGACCGCGAGCGCCTGGCGCACGATCAGATCGGAGGCCGGGAAGGCGTCCGCATCCCGCCCGGCCCGCATGGCCACGTACTCCGCGGTCCAGGGGCCGATGCCCCGGATGGCGAGCAGCTTCGTCCGCAGCTCCGCAACCGCGCCTCCGGGATCCAGTTCGCCGTCCGCGACGGCACGCGCGACCCGGGTGAGCGTGTCCCGGCGGCTGGCCGGCATGCGCAGCGCAGCGAGGTCCGCGCGCGCCACCTCCTCCGCCGTGGGAAAGCAGCCGGCCGGTGCCGCGCAGAGACCGACGAGATGCGCCGCGTGCGTGCAGGCAGCCGCAATGCTCACCTGCTGGCCGAGGATGGCGCGGACCATGAGTTCGAAGGGGTCCCAGGTGCCGGGGATCCGTCGACCCGGCACCGCCTCGACCTGCGGCGCGAGCAGCGCATCGGTCCGCAGATGAGCGTCGATGCTGGCCGCCGGCGCATCGAGGTCGAGCAGCCCCTGGACGCGCGCCAGCAGCGACCGGAGCGGCACGCGTCCCCGACCGCGGACCTCGAGGGTGACACCGGCATCGGTCAGGCGCAGGCCGATGCGCAGAACGCCATGGCCCGGCGCCGCGCGGAGCGTCCGCACGTAGTCGAAGGCTTCACCCGCCGCGGGGGTCTCGATACCGCGCAGCGCGCGACGGGCGAGGAAGGCCTGCAGACTGTGATGAGGGAAGGGTTGCCGTGCCGGGAGCCAGACCCGCAGGGGACCCTCTGCGCGCTCCCGAGTGGGGACCGCCGGCGCCGGGGCGGCGCCGGCGAGGGTCAGGATCCGTGCGGCATCGAGATCGGTCCGGGCGCGCAGGCGCGCCGCGAGCCGGACGCGGGCACCGTCGAGGATCCGGGACGGTGTCTCACCGAGGGTGGCTCGCAGCTGGCGCCGGAGGCGCGTCGTTGGCACGCCGCAGCAGCGCGCCCAGATCGAGACGGAGCGAAGCGCTTCGGGCTCGCGATCCAGCAACGCGACCCAGCGCGCTGCGTCGTCAGGCGGCTTCTCAATGGGCATCGCCCCCGGCGGAGAAGGTGAAGGCGACTTCCTGCGCCTTCGCCAGCAACGCATCGAGGTGATAGCGGGCGAGGATCGTGAAGTCCGCCGCGTTGGCCATGGGACCCGTCGGGCCGAGCTGCTCGATGAAGATCATGATCAGATCCTCCTCGGAGCGGGCACCGACGAGGCTGTCCCGGACCTGCCTGAACCAGAGCGCCGAGCCGCTGTCCGCCTCGGCCTCGAGCTGTTCCACGAGCCTGTCCACGAGCGGCACGAGCTGATCGCGGACGGTCCCGATCGCATCCATGGTCGATGCCACGGGGCGCCTCCTGTTGCCGATTCAGCCCGTGCGACGCTCTTCAGATCCCCATCTTGGCGAGTGCCTGCACCACCTCGCCGAGAGTCGCCGACAGACGCGGGTGCTCGGCCTCGAACTCGAGGGCCGCGTCCTCGATGCGGGTCCGCAGACTCTCGTCCGAGTCCTGGGCATCGAGCACGCGATCCAGATCCTTCGCCAGCTGCTCGAGCTGCCTGCGATTGTCGTCGCCCAGGGATCCGGGGTCGGCGAGCGCGTCACGCAGGGTGTCGAGTGCGGCGCGCAGCGATTGTTGGGGCATGGCCGATCCTCCTCGCGTCATGCGCAGTCGGGATCGCGACGCGATCCCGCCCAGGGGCCGATCACCGCGGGAGCAGATGCTCCACGGCGCTCATCTCCTCGATGAGTTCTGTTTCCGTGGCCTGCATGCGCGCCCGGGAGAATTCGTTGATCTCCACGCCCTGCACGATCTGCCAGTCGCCGCCCGCACAGGTCACCGGGAAGGAGTAGATCAGGCCCTTGCGGATCCCGTAGCTGCCGTCGCTGTAGACGCCCATGCTGACCGTGTCCCCCGCGGCGCTGCCCAGGGCCCAGTCATGCATGTGGTCGATGGCCGCGTTCGCGGCGGACGCGGCGCTGGATGCGCCCCGGGCCTCGATGATCGCGGCGCCACGCTGCTGCACCGTGGGAATGAACTCCTTCGCGTACCAGTCCTGATCGACGAGGCTCATGGCCGCCTGGCCCTTCACGGTCGCGCGATGGATATCCGGGTACTGCGTGGCCGAATGGTTGCCCCAGATGCACAGGTCCTTGACGTCGGTGACGTGGGCGCCGGTCTTCGCGGCCAGCTGGGCCACGGCGCGATTGTGATCCAGACGCGTCATCGCGGTGAACTGGCGCGGATCGAGCTCCGGAGCATTGCGCTGCGCGATCAGGGAGTTGGTGTTGGCGGGGTTCCCCACCACGAGCACCTTCACGCCGCGCGACGCGTGATCGTTGAGTGCCTTGCCCTGGACCGAGAAGATCGCCGCATTCGCCTCGATGAGATCCTTGCGCTCCATGCCCTTGGAGCGGGGACGGGAGCCGACCAGGAGGGCGTAGTCGACGTCCTTGAACGCCACGTTCGCGTCGTCCGTGGGCACGATGCCCGTGACCAGCGGAAAGGCACAGTCCTCGATCTCCATCACCACACCACGAAGCGCGTCCATCGCCGGCGTGATCTCGAGCAGCTGCAGGATGACCGGCTGATCCGGCCCGAGCATCTCGCCGGAGGCGATCCGGAACAGCAGCGAGTAGCCGATCTGCCCGGCGGCACCGGTGACCGCGACGCGGACGGGTTGCTTCATGACGCTTTCCTCTCTGATGGATGATGGTGTCGAGACGCACGCCCCGGCGGCTGCTCCACGCCCGGCGGGCGCGCATTGTACTACAGGGGCTGCGGGCGTCCGGGGTGACGCACCCTTTCAGGGCAGCCGTCCGGGCGCACCCGGCGGCTGCGCCGAGGGCAGCTCCCGGTACCAGGGGGCGGCGGGGTCCGTCAGGGCGGCCAGGGCGGCCCCGAGCCAGGGCACCCGAGGTTCCGGCAGGCGGCGCAGGGGCACGAATTCGAGGCGGTCCGCGCAGGCGGGATCGAGCCTCGGCCTGCCGTCCGGAGGGCGGGGCGCGCGAAAGAGGAGATTCAGGCCACCCTGTCCTTCGGCGCCGAACCAGAGCGCCGCAAGGGGCGCCAGATCGCCCTCGGCGACCCGCAACCCCGTCTCCTCGGCGAGTTCGCGCACGGCTCCGGCCCGCGGCGTCTCGCCCGGCTCCAGGCGACCGCCGGGTGGTGCCCAATCGCCATCCGCCAGACCCGTGCCGGCGCGCCGCAGGAGCAGCACGCGATCGTCGTCGACCACGAGTACGTGAACGAGCAACAGGTGTTCCCGAGGGCGCGTCATGGGAGCGCATCTTCCTCGCGCCGCCCCGCACCGGACAAGGCGCCTGATCTGGAGCCCATCCGCGAATGCAGGCAGCGAGAGGGGCCGGGCGGCCTGAACCGGACCGGCCGCAACCTGCTAGCCTTCGCCGAGCCTTCCACTTCCGGCCGCGGCGAACCTTCGTGCCCTTCAGCAGCTGCAACCCGGAGCGCCGCCTCGAGGAGGCCGCGCTCAATGCCTGGCCCGCCCTCACGGAGCTGCTCTACGACGGCTGGGTGCTGCGCCTCACGCGCGGTTTCACGCGCCGCGCGAACTCGGTCACGCCCCTGTTCGCCGGCGGGGCACGCCCCCTCGAAGCCAAGATCGACTACTGCGAGACGCTCTACCGGCGCCGCGAGCTCACGCCCTGCTTCCGGCTCCCGGACTGCGTCGATACCGCTGCGCTCGGCTCGGCCCTCAGGGGCCGCGGCTATGGCAGGGTCGCACCCTCCCGCGTCCTTGCGCGCGCGCTGGCGCCCACGACCGGCACCGACCCGGACGCCGCGGCCGTGCGCTGGCTCGAGGCCGAGGCCTGGCTCCGTGCCTACGGGATCCTGACCGGCGCGCCGGAATCGGTGCAGACCCTGCACGGCCTGGTCCTGGGCGGAATCGCCGGCCACTGCCTGTTCGCCGTCCTCAGGGTCGACGATGTGCCGAGGGCCTGCGTCCTCGGCGTCGTCGAGGACGACCTGCTCGGCCTCTTCGACCTGGTGACCGCCCGGGACGCACGCCGACAGGGTCATGCCCGCACACTGCTCCGTGTGGTCTGCGCACGGGGCGCCGCTCTCGGTGCCCGGCGCGCCTACCTTCAGGTCGACGAGGAGAACGACGCGGCACTGCAACTCTATTCGGGCATGGGTTTCGAGCATGCCTATGGCTACGTCTACATGGTGCCGAACGCATGAGCGACGACCGGACCCGACCCGAGGCCCCCCTCGGTGGCCTCCTGGTGATCGAGCTGGCGAACGTGCTCGCCGGACCCGCGACGGGCATGTTCCTCGCCGAACTGGGGGCGCGGGTGATCAAGGTCGAGCACCCTGCCGGAGGCGATCCGACCCGCGGCTGGCGACTGGAAGGCGAGGCAGCACCCAGTGAAGTGAGTGCATACTTCTCGTCCACGAACTGGGGCAAGGAGTCGATCACCCTGGATCTGTCCCGGCCCGAGGGCCGGGCGGTGGTCCACGACCTCGTGCGCCGGGCGGACGTCGTCCTGCAGAGCTTCAAGCCCGGCGACGATCTGCGCTTCGAGACCGACGATGCGAGCCTCCGGCGTCTGCAGCCCGCACTGATCCACGGCGTGATCAGCGCCTACGGGTCCGCCGATCCGCGGCCCGGCTTCGATGCGGTGATCCAGGCCGAGGCCGGTTTCACCTACATGAATGGCGATCCCGAGGGCCCGCCCACCAAGATGCCCGTGGCACTGATGGATCTCCTCGCGGCCCATCAGCTCAAGGAGGGCATCCTCCTCGCCCTGCTGCGACGCGAACGGACCGGCCAGGGGCGGCTGGTCGAGGTCTCCCTGCTCGATGCGGGCCTGGCCGCGCTCGCGAATCAGGCCACGAACTGGCTCGTCGGGGGACGCATCCCGCAGCGCATGGGCAGCGCCCATCCCAACGTCGTCCCCTACGGCACCCTCTACGGAACCGCGGATGGCGACTGGATCGTGCTCGCGGTGGGCACCGATCGGCAGTTCGCGGCCCTGGCCCGGGCGATCGGGGCGCCGGAGCTCGCCGACGATGCCCGCTTCCGGCGCAACGCCGATCGGGTCCGGCACCGGGCGGAGCTCGACGGACAGCTCCAGCAGGCCTTCGGCCAGCGCGGCACCGGCGCCCTCGTCGACGCCCTCGGCAGCGAGGGCGTGCCCTTCGGTCAGGTCAACGACATGCGCGCCGTGTTCGCCCAGGACGCCGCGGATCGTCTGCGCCTCCAGGGGCAGCTGGCGGACGGCAGTCCCGTCGCGGCCGTCCGCACGGCGGTGTTCACCCCGGCCGGGGAGCGCCTGAGGCTCCGCCCGCCGCCGGGTCTCGGCGCCGACACCCGGGCGATCCTCGACGGCCTGCTGGCCTACGGCCCGGCGCGCATCGATCAGCTCCTCGCGAGCGGTGCCCTGGGCGATCAGGACCGCTCCGAAGCCCCTTCCTGATTGCGCGACGCCACGCATCCCGAAAGGCGTCGGAGCGCATCCAGGGCGACCTCGATCGCCTCCATGAAGCCTCCATGACGTCAAGTTGACTTCTACCGGACCGGTGCTACATTCGCGGGCCGGCCGAGACAGAGCCGCTCTTTCGTACGCCTCGAACACGGGCCAGACCGACCCTCGCGCTCACCAGCCTGCGTGGGTCACAGGGCGCACAGCCACGAGCGTGTGCCCGCCGCCATCGGGTGGGATGGACAGGAGAGGCCCCAACCGACGGCAGTCCGCGTCGGGTCGAGCACGGACGCCACGCACGCCCTGTTCCGGGATGACGCACGGCCACGGGATCCAGGGTGGCTGCGCGCGATGGCGCCGTCGGTGTGGCCTCAGGGCCATGTCCGACCCTCCCTGTACACGCCCCGATGACCGCAAGGGCCGCGCGCTCGCAGAGCGCCGGCCGCCAGCAGACGCGACGGAGATGCATATGACCAGGCGCCTTGCAGACCAGCTGCGACTCGGGCTCCCCGAAAGCCAGGGCATGTACGACCCGACCACGGAGAAGGACAGCTGTGGCGTCGGTTTCGTCTGCGACATCAAGGGACGTCCCAGCAACCAGATCATTCGCGACGCGCAGCAGATGAACTGCTGCATGATCCATCGTGGGGGTCAGGGCTACGAAAAGAACTCCGGCGACGGTGCGGGCATCCTCACGGGCCTGCCGCACGAATTCCTGGAGGAAGTCGTCGCCCCCGAGATCGGGGTCAGGCTACCCGAGCGCGGACGCTATGGCGCCGGCATCGTCTTCCTGCCGCGCGAGGAGCACGAACGGCTGCGCGCCAAGGAGGTCTTCGACGAGCGCATCGCGGCGGAAGGCCAGCGTCTCATCGGCTGGCGTACCGTCCCCACGGATCCCGACGGTGCCGACATCGGCAAGGCCGCGCGTGCGGCCATGCCGCACATCGAGATGGTGCTCATCGGCGCCGCGGACGGCATCGACGGCGAGGCCTTCGAGCGCAAGCTGTATCTGATCCGCAAGCACGTCACGCACCTGGTGCGCGGCGATGCCGAGCTCGCCGAGCGGCGGCTCTTCTACGTATGCACGCTGTCCTCCCGCGTCATCGTCTACAAGGGCATGCTCACACCGGAGCAGGTGTTCCCCTTCTACGGTGATCTGAATCACGAGCGCTACGCGTCGCACCTCGCCATGGTGCACTCGCGCTTCTCGACGAACACCTTCCCGTCCTGGGATCGCGCCCAGCCGAACCGGTTCATGAGCCACAACGGCGAGATCAACACGCGCCGCGGCAACATCAACTGGATGAACGCACGGGAAGGCGTCGTCTCGAGCCCCCTGTTCGGTGACGACATCGGGAAGCTGTTCCCGATCGTGGAGCCGGACTGCTCGGATTCGGGCACCTTCGACAACGTCCTGGAATTCATGCTCATGTCCGGCCGGACGCTCCAGGAATCCATCCTCATGATGATTCCCGAGGCCTGGCAGGCGCATCCGAACATGGCTCCGGAGAAGCGCGCCTTCTACGAATTCTTCTCCTGTCTCATGGAGCCCTGGGACGGTCCGGCCTCCATCGCCTTCGCGGACGGCCGCTACATCGGCGCCGTCCTCGATCGCAACGGCCTGCGTCCGTCGCGCTACTACATCACCGACGACGACAAGTGCATCATGGCCTCGGAAGTCGGGGTGGTGCCCGTCGATCCTGCGCGCGTCGTGAAGAAGGGCCGCCTCCAGCCGGGCCGGATGTTCCTCATCGACTTCGAAGCGGGTCGCATGATCCCCGATGCGGAGATCAAGGACGATTTCGCCCGCGAACAGCCCTTCGCCGAATGGCTGGAGCGGCAGCGCATCGACCTCAGGGAACTCGAACCGAACCGCGAGCCGCACGGCTTCGAACCGGAAACGGTGCTCGAGCGCATGCAGGCCTTCGGCTACACGGTCGAAACCATGCAGTTCATGCTCCTGCCCCTCGTGCGGGAAATGCGCGACCCGCTGGGATCCATGGGCAACGACTCGGCCCTCGCGGTCCTGTCGGACAAGCCGCGCATGCTCTACGACTATTTCAAGCAGCTCTTCGCGCAGGTCACCAATCCCGCGATCGATTCGATCCGCGAGGAGGTGATCATGGGTCTGCAGTGCTACATCGGCCCGGAAGGCAATCTGCTCGAGACCACGGAGCAGCATGCCCATCGCCTCTGGGTGCCGCATCCCGTGCTCACGAACGAGGAACTCGCCGCCCTCAAGCACATCGATCATCGCGGCTGGCGCTCGCGCGTCATCGACATCACCTTCCCGAAGGGCAGCGGCGCCGACGGCCTCACGGCTGCCCTCGACCGCGTCTGCGACGAAGCGAGCCGCGCGATCGCCGACGGCGCCAGCCTGATCGTCCTGTCCGATCGCGGCATGGCGGCGGACCGCGTCGCCATCAGCACCCTGCTCGCCACCGGCGCGGTCCACCATCATCTGGTGAACCGGCACGAGCGCACGCGCATCGGCATCGTCGTGGAGACCGGCGAGGCCCGCGAGGTCCATCACCTGTGTCTGCTGATCGGCTACGGCGCCGACGCGGTCAATCCCTACCTCGCCTTCGAGGCCCTCTGGCAGGCCCGCGCCGACGGGCTCCTGGACGACGCCCCCCACATCGACAGCGACGACGACGTGGTCGCCGCGTACCGGAAGGGCACCGCCAAGGGCATCCTCAAGGTCATGGCCAAGATGGGCATCTCGACCCTGCAGTCCTACAAGGGCGCGCAGATCTTCGAGGCCGTGGGCATCGCCGACGAAGTGATCCAGCGCTGCTTCGCGGGCACCACGAGCCGCGTTCAGGGCGCCGGGTTCGCGATCCTCGCCGAGGAGCTCGAGCGTCGCCACGAGATCGGCTACCCGAGCCGCGAGGGCGTGCGCCTGCCCGTCCTGCCCAACCCCGGCGAATTCCACTGGCGCCGGGGCGGCGATCGGCACATGTGGGATCCGATCGCCGTCGCCGATCTCCAGGTCGCGGCCCGGTCCGGCAGCGAGGATGCCTACTGGCGCTTCTCGAAGTACTGCAACGAGGTCGCGACCCGCGAGGCGACGCTGCGCGGCCTGCTCCGCTTCCGTCCCGGCACGCCCGTGCCGATCGAGGAGGTCGAGGCGGAGAAGGACATCGTCAAGCGCTTCGCCACCGGGGCCATGAGCTACGGCTCGATCTCGGCAGAGGCCCACGAGACGCTCGCCATCGCCATGAACCGGATCGGCGGCAAGTCGAACACCGGCGAAGGCGGCGAAGATCCGAAGCGCTGGGTCCCGGATGCGAACGGCGATCTGCGCCGGTCGGCGATCAAGCAGGTCGCCTCCGGGCGCTTCGGCGTGACCATCGACTACCTGAGCAACGCCGACGAGCTGCAGATCAAGATCGTGCAGGGCGCCAAGCCCGGCGAAGGCGGCGAGCTGCCCGGCGGCAAGGTCGACGACATCATCGCCGCCGTGCGCCATTCCACGCCCGGCGTCGGCTTGATCAGCCCGCCGCCGCATCACGACATCTATTCGATCGAGGACATGGCGCAGCTGATCCATGACCTCAAGAACGCGAACCCCTCCGCGCGGGTCAGCGTCAAGCTCGGCGCCGAGATCGGCTGCGGAACGGTCGCGGCCGGCGTGGTCAAGGCGAAGGCCGACCACCTCGTGATCGCGGGACACGACGGCGGCACCGGGGCGTCACCCCTGACGTCCATCAAGCATGCCGGTCTGCCCTGGGAACTCGGTATCGCCGAGACCCATCACACGCTGGTCATGAACAACCTGCGGTCCCGCGTGGTGCTGCAGACCGACGGGCAGCTGAAGACGGGACGCGACGTCGCCATCGCCGCCCTGCTAGGCGCCGAGGAGTTCGGCTTCGCGACGGCACCGCTCGTGGCGCTCGGCTGCATCATGATGCGCAAGTGTCACCTCAATACCTGCCCGGTCGGCATCGCCACCCAGGATCCGGAGCTGCGCAGCAAGTTCCGGGGGCAGCCGGAACACGTGGTGAACTACCTGTTCATGATCGCCCGCGAGCTGCGCATGATCATGGCGGAGCTGGGCTTCCGGACCATCGAGGAGATGGTCGGACGCGCGGACTGCCTCGAGGTGGACGACGCACTGGCGCACTGGAAGGCGCGCGGACTGGACCTGTCCCGCCTGCTCGCCCGTGCCGAGGAGCCGGAGGCCTTTCTCGGTCGTTTCGGCCGCGACGCGCAGGATCACGAGCTGGAGAAGAGTCTCGACAACCGGCTCATCGAGCTGGCCGAGCCGGCCCTGGCACGCGGCGAGAAGGTGCGGATCGAGCTTCCGGTGGTGAACACGAACCGCGTGATCGGCGGCACCCTGTCCCATCAGGTGATCCGCCGGGTCGGCGCCGCCATGCTGCCCGACGACACCATCCACGTGCGCCTCACGGGCAGCGCGGGGCAGAGCCTCGGTGCCTGGCTCGCGCGCGGCATCACCCTCGAGGTCGAGGGCGACGCCAACGATTTCGTCGGCAAGGGCATGTCCGGCGGGCGCGTGATCGTCTATCCCCCGAAGGACAGCCCCTTCGTGGCGGAGGAGAACATTCTCGTCGGTAACGTCTGCCTCTACGGCGCCACGAGCGGCGAAGCCTTCTTCCGCGGCATCGCCGCGGAGCGCTTCTGCGTCCGCAACTCCGGCGCGCGGGCCGTGGTCGAGGGCGTGGGCGATCACGGCTGCGAGTACATGACCGGGGGACGCGTCGTGGTCCTGGGCGCAACCGGCCGCAACTTCGCGGCGGGCATGTCCGGCGGCGTCGCCTACGTCTGGGATCCGGAGCGGCGCTTCCCGGAGCACTGCAACCAGGAGATGGTGCTCCTCGAATCCGTGGACGAGCACGACGAAGAGGAACTGAGGACGCTCATCGCGCGGCATGCCGAGTACACCGGTTCGGCCGTCGCCAGGACCATCCTCGGGCGTTGGGCAGCGGCGCGCGACGAGTTCGTGCGCGTGATGCCCATCGACTACAAGCGGGTGATGGAGGCACAACGTGCCCAGCAGGCTCGCAGCAAGGTGAGCGCCGCCACGGGCTGATGCGCGGCGTTGCCGCGCGCATGACGTCAACGCTGGTCACCACCCATTGAGCGACGGTCGCCCCTCACCGGACGACCGTGCAGTCGACGCAGGAGAACAGGCCCCATGGGGAAGCCGACAGGGTTCAAGGAATTCGACCGAGAGGCCGCGCCGTATCGCGATCCCGCTGTCCGCCTGGTGGACTACAAGGAGATCTTCACGCCGCCGGACGAAGCCCGTCTGCAGCGCCAGGGCGCGCGCTGCATGGATTGCGGCGTGCCCTTCTGTCAGTCGGAGCCGCACGGCTGCCCGGTCTACAACCTGATTCCGGAGTGGAACGATCTCGTCTATCAGGGTCGCTGGCGCGAGGCCCTCGACCGCCTGCACAAGACGAACAACTTCCCGGAGTTCACCGGTCGGGTCTGTCCGGCACCCTGTGAAGGCGCCTGCGTTCTGGGCATCACGGACCCGCCGGTCACGATCAAGAACATCGAGCAGGCGATCATCGATCGCGGCTTCTCGGAAGGCTGGGTGGTGCCGCAGCCGCCGACGCAACGGACGGACAAGCGGATCGCCATCGTCGGGTCCGGGCCCGCGGGGCTCGCCGCGGCCGCCCAGCTCAACAGCGTCGGCCACAACGTCGTCGTCTACGAGCGCGCCGATCGCATCGGCGGTCTGCTCATGTACGGCATCCCGAACATGAAGCTCGGCAAGGACGTGGTCGATCGTCGCGTCGACCTGCTTCGCGCCGAAGGCATCGAGTTCGTCACCGGCGTGACCATCGCCGACGGCGAGGACGGCAGTACGGACGTCCGCGAACTCGCCGAGGCCTTCGACATCGTGCTGCTCACGACCGGAGCGACGCGTCCCCGTGACCTGCCGATTCCGGGCCGCGAGCTCGAGGGCATCCACTTCGCGATGGACTTCCTCACCGGCAACACGCAGAGCTATCTCGATTCGAAGCTCGCGAACGGCGAGTACATCTCGGCGAAGGACAAGCACGTCATCGTCATCGGTGGCGGCGACACGGGCACCGACTGCATCGGGACCTCGATGCGCCACGGCTGCGCCTCGCTCACGAACTTCGAGATCATGCCGCGCCCGCCTGCTGATCGAGGCGACGACAATCCCTGGCCGCAGTGGCCCCGGGTCTTCCGCGTGGACTACGGCCACGAGGAAGCCGCGACGCGCTTCGGGGCCGATCCCCGCGTCTACGCCATTTCCGGAAAGCGCTTCATCGACAACGGCAATGGGCACGTGAAGGGCATCGAGACCGTGGAAGTCGAATGGAAGGACGGTCGTCCCCAGGAAGTGCCGGGCAGCGAGCGCGTCTGGGACGCCGACCTCGTGCTCCTGTCCATGGGATTCCTGGGTCCGGAAGAGCCGGTCGCCGCGGCCCTGGGCATCGAACTCGACGAGCGCTCCAACTATCGGGCGGAGTACGGTCTGTATCGCACCAGCGTCGACAACGTCTTCGCCGCGGGGGATTGCCGGCGCGGCCAGTCGCTGGTGGTGCGCGCGATCAACGAAGGCCGCGAAGCCGCACGGGAGATCGATCGCCAGCTCATGGGCAGCACGGCGCTGCCCTGAGCACCGGCGCGGCGGGGATCACTCCCCCGACTGCATCTCCGCGAGCAGTGCCGAGACGGGGCGGGCCCAGGGCGACCGGGCCCCGGTCCGTGCGGCCACGGCCGTGACGTCCGCGAGGGCGGCCGCCGAATCCGCATAGTCCCCGGCGACGATGACGAACTGCCGCGTGTCACCGCGGAGCCGTTCGAAGTAGCGATAGCGCCCCGAGTCCGGCCGCGCTGCGATCCAGGCGCGTGCGCGCGCCTCCGACGACAGGACATGCAGCTGCAGCACGTAGCGACCCGGATCGCGCGCGCGCAGCGGCGGCAGCGCTCCCGGGGGCGTTTCACCCGCGTCCTCGCCCCCGACGGCCGGCGCGGGCTCCTCCGGCACCATGGCAGCGTCGCCCTCCGCAGCTGCGGGCGCTGCGAGCACGGCCTCCGCCGAAGCCGACACCGGTGCCTGCGTTGCCGCCTCCGCATTCACCGCCCGCTCATCGCCCTCGCCATCCGGGCCCGTCGTCGCTCCGTCGACGAGATCGACCAGCACGGCTTCGGACGCGGACTCGATCGCGGATGCGGATGCGGGCGCGGGCGCAAGCGCCTCGACCGGCTCGGAACCCGCACCGCCGACCACCGGAAGCCGTATCGACGGACGTGCCGGGGTCGCCGCGGGGCCCTGGGCGGCCACGGAAGAACGTTCATCGGCCGCCGCAGGCGCCTGGTCAGGATTCTGGGGCGTCGATGCCGCGGTGCCGCCCCTGGGCTCCGGTGGTGCCTCGGCGTCCGCCTGCGGAGCGCGACGATCGACGATGCCGCGCTCCGACGTCGACGCCGAAGAGATCTCGGCGGTCAGGGCACGTGGTGGGGGCAGGGCAATGCTGCGTTGTTCGCGCGGCTCGGACCCGTCGTTCGGCGGACGTCCGAGCAGAACGAGGAGCAACAGTCCCACGACCACCCCGGCGCTGCCGCAGGCGGCCAGGAGCGGCCCTCGTCGACGCCACCAGGGCTGGCGGTAGAGCACCTGCGCAGCAATGAGGTTCGCGCGCCCGGGAATCCCCTCCGAGCGACGATAGATGCGCTGGAAATCCGCTTCCCGGAAGGGAGAGCGCCCGGTCAGACCCGCCCGGGCGAGGCGGAACTGCAGATAGGCACGCAGCTCGTTGAGGGTGTAGGGCTCGAGGAGGACCTCGTGCGTCAAGGCGGCCGCGCGGCGCGCCCCGGCTGCCTGGGCGAGCGCCTGAGGCAACTCGGGCGTCGAGAAGAGCATCACGCGAATCCGCTCCGCCGAGGGACGCAGCTCGGCGATGCGCACCAGCTCCTCGAGCGCCGAGGATTCGAGGTCACCGGCATCGTCGACCATCACCACGCAGGTCGTGCCCGTATCGACGAGGGCACCGAGGTGCGCGTGGAGACGATCACGCAGGGTCTCGTGATCCGTCTCCGCATCCACGGGGATATCGAGTGCACGCGCGATGCCCTGGAGGACACCGGTGGCCGTGAGGTAGCTCGCCGCCGTGAGTCGGGCAACGCGGACGCGCTCCGGCAGTCGCCGCAGCAGGGCGTGGAAGAACGCGGTCTTGCCGACCCCGGTGACGCCGAGCACCGCGATCAGCGGACGGCCGAGCCCCTCCGTATCCGAAAGGCTGTCCAGGAAACGATCGCGTCCGCCCTGGGTGAAGATATCGGCGAGTACTTCGGAGATCGGGAAAGGGTCGCGCTCGAGCCCGAGCGCCTCAAGATGGCGACGGCGTCCGTCGTTCATCCTGCTCTCCCAGGCAAAGCGCAGCTCCGGCCTGCAGCGTGCGCAGCAGCGAATCCTCGTCGACGTGCTCGATGACGGCCGCGCGACCGAGCGCCTCGAGGAGAATCAGCCTCAGACGCCCGTCCACGACCTTCTTGTCGACGGCCATGTGCCCGAGAAAGGCCTCCGCGGAGAGATCCTCGGGCGGGTGACAGGGTAATCCGGCAGCGGCCACCAGTGCACGGATTCGTGACGCATCGGACCAGGAAATCGCGCCCCTGCGCGCCGAGAGATCAGCCGCCATGACCATGCCCGCCCCCACGGCCTCGCCGTGCAGCCACTGGCTGTAGCCGGTGTGGGTCTCGATCGCGTGGCCGAAGGTGTGGCCGAAGTTCAGGATCGCCCGCACACCGCCTTCGCGCTCGTCCGCGGCGACCACCTCCGCCTTGATCTCGCAGGAGCGTTCGATGGCGTGCGCGAGCGCCTCCGGATCGCGCGCCCGAAGGGCGCCCATGTTCGCCTCGAGCCAGGCAAGGAAGCCGACATCGCGGATGCATCCGTACTTGATGACCTCTGCGAGGCCGGCAGAGAGTTCCCGCTCCGGAAGCGTTTCGAGGACCGCGGTGTCGATGAGGACGCCTCGGGGCTGGTGAAAGGCGCCGATCATGTTCTTGCCGCGCGCATGGTTCACGGCGGTCTTGCCGCCTATGGAGGAGTCCACCTGGGCAAGGAGCGTCGTCGGAAGCTGGATGAAGGCGACGCCGCGCTGATAGCAGGCGGCGGCGAAGCCCGTGAGGTCACCGATGACCCCGCCCCCCAGGGCAACGAGCGTCGTGCGCCGGGAATGGTGCCGCTCGAGCAGAGCGTCGACGATGCGCTCGAGCGTGGCCAGGGTCTTGTGTGCCTCGCCGTCGGGCAGGACCAGCGTGTCCACGCGCAAGCCATCGAAGGCGCGAACCACGCGCTCCAGCAGCAGGGGAGCGATGGTCTCGTTGGTGACGACGAAGACCTCCCGACCCACGAGCCAGCTGCGCAGCGGAGCGGGATCGGCAAGGAGATCCCTGCCGATGAGGATGGGATAGCTGCGTTCGGCGAGCTCGACCTTCAGACGCCGCGGCGCCCCGGGTTCCTGCACGACGGGGACGCTCAGTGGGTGCCCTCCTGCAGCGCGCGGGCGATCTCGGACGCGAGCGCCCTCGCGGAGCGGCGGTCGGCCGTGAAGACGAAATCGGCGATCTCGCGGTAGAGCGGATCGCGATTCTCCTGGAGTCGGGCGAGGATCTCCGCCGGCTCGCCGTCGCGCAGCATCGGACGACTGCGGTCGCGGCTGGTCCGCTCGACCTGCTGCTCGAGGGGCGCGTCCAGATAGACGACGCGCCCACGGCTGACGAGGCGTTTGCGATTCTCCTCGGAGATCACCGCGCCCCCACCGGTCGCGACCAGCACGCCGTTGCGCGCGGTGAGCTCGTCGAGCATGGCCGCTTCCCGCTTGCGGAAGCCCTCCTCGCCTTCCACATCGAAGATCCAGCCGATGTCCGCACCGGTCCGCTCCTCGATCTCCTTGTCCGTATCGAGGAACTCGAGACCGAGCTCGTCGGCGAGCAGTTTGCCTACAGTCGTCTTGCCGGCCCCCATGGGTCCGACCAGAAAAACGTTTCGCGGTTTTTCCATGACAGCTCGATACCGTCTTCTGTTCGATGCGCCGGGTGAGGAAGACTCACCCGGCCTGAAACGCGAAACCGCGACGACCGGCATCAAGGCCGATGTCGCGGCTCCGGGACACCCCTGCCGTCAGCGACGGGACAGGGCGTCCTGAATAATGCGCGGCGTGATGAAAATCAACAGTTCCTGCTTGTCGTCCGATTCCGTGCGCCGACGGAACAGCTTGCCGACGTAGGGAATGTCGCCGAGGAAGGGCGTCTTGTCGATGGTCAGCTGGCTGCTGGTCTGGAAGATACCGCCCAGCACCAGGGTCTGGCCGTTGTCCACCAGCACCTGGGTCGTGATCTCGTTGGTGTTGATGCTGGGTACACCGTTGAAGACCTGACCGACCGTATCCTGGTTCACCTGGAGATCCATGATGATGCGATCGTCCGGAGTGATCTGCGGCGTCACGTTCAGGGCGAGCACGGCTTCCTTGAACTGTACCGCCGTGGCACCGCTGGACGCGGCCTGCTGGAAGGGAATCTCCACACCGGAGGCCACGACCGCCTGCTGCTTGTCGGCCGTGATCACCTTGGGACGGGCGACGACCTCTGCCTGACCATCGGACGCAAGGGCGGTCAGCTCGAGATCCAGGAGGTAGTCCTGGCCGGTCACGCCGATCGCGAAGGAGCTCGTGGAGGCGTTCAGCGGCAGGTTGACGCTGAGCGCGTCCTCTCCGTTGATCGCGAACTGGTTGGAGCCGATGCCGTTCTGGATTTCCCCGATCGTGTTCAGACTCCCGCCGATCTTCAGGAAGTTGTCGCTCTTCTCCGCGAGGGCGCCACCACCCCAGCGGATACCGAGCTCCTCCGTGAAGTTCGTGTTGGCCGTGACGATCCGGGCCTCGATCAGCACCTGCCGGACCGGGATGTCGAGCTGCTGGATGACCCGGCGGATCTCGTTCAGCTTGTCCGCCGTCTCGCTGATGATGATGGAGTTGGTACGGTCATCGACGATGAGGCTGCCGCGCTGCGAGAGCAGGCCGGCTTCACCCTCGCCGGTGGCCTGGAACAGGGACACGAGCTCGGATGCACTGGCGTAGCGGATCTGCAGGAACTCCGTACGCAGGGGTGCGAGCTCCTCGATCTGCCGCATGTTGTCGAGTTCCTGCTTCTCGCGTGCAGCGATCTCCGCAGCCGGGGCGACCATGAGCACGTTGCCCATCTGGCGCTTGTCGAGGCCCTTGGTGCGCAGGACGATGTCGAGGGCCTGATCCCAGGGCACGTTCTGCAGGCGCAGGGTGATGCGGCCGGAAACCGTGTCGCTCGCGACCAGGTTCAGATCGGTGAAATCGGCGATGAGCTGGAGCACCGAGCGAACCTCGATGTCCTGGAAGTTCAGGGACAGCTTCTCGCCCTTGTACTGGAAGACGTCGTCGCCACGGGTGGGGTCGTCCGCGCGCACGGGGCGAACATTGACCGTCAGGACCTCGTCGGCCTGATAGGCGAGATAGTCGTAGTCGCCCTCGGCGCGAATGGTGATGACCGTCCGGCCGGATTCCTCCACGGCGTCCACGATCTGCACGGGCGTGGCGAAATCACTGACGTCGAGGCGCCGGCGCAGTGCCGTGGGCAGGGAGGTCCCCGCGACTTCCACACGGACGTTCCCGCCCTCGCTGCGCACGTCCACGGGCGCCTTCGGATCGGAGAGGGTCACGACGATCCGACCCTCGCCGTCGGCGCCGCGACGGAAGTCGATGTCCTCGACCTCGGAGGCTCCACTGCTCGCGGACCGCGGCGTCGCGATGGGGCTCGAAGACGTCGTCGCCGGTGCACCGACCGCAGCGACCTCCTGGCCCACGCCCACGCGCACGAGCAGGGCGTCGCCGCGACGTTCCGTCTCGTAGCCGACGAGTTCCGTGAGGTTGATGATCACACGCGTCCGGTCCTGGGCTTCGAGCACGGTCACGCTGCGCGTGTTGCCGTTCCCGAGGCTGTGGTACTTGGACGACAGCGCGGAGCGGGTGTCGGCGAGATCCAGCGCGATCCGCGCCGGCTGATCGATGCTGTAGCCGGTCGGCTCCGGCGCCGCCCCGTCGAAGGTCAGCTCGATCTCGACGATGTCGTTGGGCAGCGTCGTGAAGCGGATGTCCTCGAGCGAAGCCGCACCCGCGGTGAGATGCAGGCCCAGCAGGACCAGCGCCAGTAGCGACGACAGCCCCCTCCTGACCATTCCGGCCCTGGCGTGGCCAGCACCGGCGGTGCCGGTCCGGCGGACGTCTTGATGCATTGCTCCCATGATCGTGCCCCTGGAAAAGACCGTCATTGCCCGCTGCTCGCGAGCCGAACCGTACGCGAGCGTTTCAGCCAGCCCCCGACACCATCGGGCACGATCTCGTCGAGCTCGATGGCGGACTCGTTGATGCTGAGGATCCGACCGTGATCCGTCCCCATGTAGTCCCCCGCGGTCACGCGGTGGACGCCCCCTTCGCCGTCACGAATGAGCGCATAGACCTCCGAGTCGCGCTCGAGCGTGCCCACCATGCGGAGGTTGGCGATGGCGAAACTCTCCAGATACTGCTTGACCCGGTTCGGGTCAGGCTTGACGTCCTGCCCGCCGCCGTCGAGGCGCGGTGGCCGGGGCGGCAGCGGCGGCTCGAAGGGCTGTCGCATGCCTGCGGCCCCGTAGGCGAAGGCCTCGTAGGGCTCGAATTCGGGCAGCGGCGCGACCGGCGGCTTGGGCCGTGCCTGGACCTCCGCCATGAACGCGTCGAGATCGCTGAAGCGCTTGTCGCCCGACGAACAGCCGGCCAGGGCAGCGCAGGTCACGAGAAGGCAGAGGCCGAGAGGCCGGAATCGGTTCACGGTGCGCATCACGGGCCTTCCGTATCCAGATAGCGGTAGGTCTTGGCCTGGATCTGCATGTTCAGCTGCTGACCGCCCTCTCCGCCGAGCGGGCCGATGGAGAAATCGTGCAGCGAGACGATGCGGGACAGGTTGGCGACGCCGCTCACGAAGGCGCCCATGTTGTGGTAGCCCCCCTCGACGGTGATCGCGATGGGCAACTCCACGTAGAACTCGGCCGCACGCTCGGGCTGCAGATCGATCGCCGAGAACTTCAGGCCGTTGTCGAGCCCCGTGAGCGTGATGTCCTCGAGCAGACCGGGTACTTCCGTATCGCTCGGTAGCTGGCGCAGCAGGGCACCGAAGGACTCCTCCATCTCGATCCGCTGCTGGCGCAGCTCCTCGAGATTCGCCGCCTGCATGGCCTTGTCCGTGAACTGGCTGCGCAGCTGCGTCTCCTCGGCGGCGAGCCGATCACGCTCCTCGAGCTTGGGCGTGAGATAGAGGAAGTAGCCGGCCGCACCTGCCGCCGCGAACACGACGAAGAGCAGGATGCCCTTCGCGGCCGCCGGCCAGGTGCCGATGTTGTTGAAATCCAGATCGGCGAGATCGAGATTCTGGAGCTGCTCGAGCGTGTCGCGAAGCGCCATGACTATTCCGCTTCCTCTTCCGTCTTGCCGGGCAGCGTCTGCTTGAAGGTCAGTTCGAAGGTCGACGCCTGGGGGCCGTAGTTCGGCGCCTCACGCAGACCCTTGAGGTTCGGATCCGTGAACCACTGGGACGCATCCACGTTCCGCATCAGCTCCGAGACGCGGTTGTTCGATTCCGCGACACCCGATACGGTCACCAGGTCGCCGCGGAACGACAGTCGAGTGTAGAAGACCCCCTTCGCGAGGGAGCGCACGAGTTCGTCGAAGACCCGCACGATCACCGGGCGATTGCCCTGCAGCTCCTGGATCACCTGCATGCGAGCGAGGAGCTCCTCGCGCTGACGGGCGAGGTCACGAATCTCGGCGATGCGCTCGTCGAGAACCTTGATCTCCTTGCGCAGATAGTTGTTCCGCGCCGTCTGGTCCTCGATGCGGCCGGAGATCCAGGTACCGCTCACGAACACGAGCCCCCCCGCGACGAGCAGCACCAGTGCAAGGTACTGGAGAAACTCCTTCTTGCGCTCTTCTCGGAGCTCCTCGCGCCAGGGGAGCAGGTTGATGCGGGTCATGTCAGTCGAAGCTCCTCATCGCGAGGCCGCAGGCGATCATCATCGCCGGCGCATCGTTGGCGAGCGCCTCGGCGTCCACCTTCGCGGCGACGGACATCTCCAGGAACGGATTGGCGATGATCGTGCGCGTTCCGAGCTTGTTCTCCACCATCTCGGCGAGCCCGGGAATCGAGGCAGTGCCGCCGGCGAGGACGATGCAGTCGACGTCATCGTACTGACTCGACGAGAAGAAGAACTGCAGGGAGCGGGTCACCTGCTGCAGCACCGCTTCCTTGAAGGGCTGCAGCACGTCCGCTTCGTAGTCCTCGGGCAGACCGCCCTGCTTCTTGGCGCGCCCTGCTTCCTCCATGGAGAGGCCGTAGCGCCGCTGGATCTCCTCGGTCAGCTGCTTGCCGCCGAAGAGCTGCTCGCGCGTGTACACGGAACGGTCCGCAGTCAGCACCGAGAGGGTGGTCATGGCCGCGCCGATGTCGACGATGGCGACCACGAGCTCCGCCGGATCGCCGCCGAGCTGTGGCTGGAGCAGACCGAAGGCGCGCTTCATGGCGTAGGCCTCGATGTCCACGACCTTCGCCTTCAGGCCGCCCACCTCGAGCGCCGCCTGGCGCATCTCGACGTTCTCCTTGCGGCAGGCCGCGAGAAGCACCTCGACCTGTTCCGGGGTGCGGTCGGAGGCACCGAGGACCTCGAAGTCGATCGCGACCTCGTCGAGCGGATAGGGAATGTACTGATCGGCCTCGACCTGGATCCGGGACTCCATGTCGTCGTCCGACAGACCCGCTTCCATCTCGATGACCTTGGTGATGACCGCGGAACCCGCGACGGCCACGGCCGCCTGCTTCTGGCCGCTCTTGGCCCGTCCGACGAGGCGCTTGATCGCATCGCCGACCGCTTCCACGTCGCTGATGTTCTTCTCGATGACCGCGCTCGGAGGCAACGGCTCGACGCCGTAGGACTCCACGCGAAAGCGATCCGCACTGCGGCTGAGTTCGAGCAGCTTCACGGACGTGGAGCTGATGTCGAGGCCCAGCATGGCATTCGACTTCTTGCCGAAGAGTCCGAGCACGTCAATTTTCCATCTCAGCCGGGCACTTACGCCCAATTTATAGCAAAGGTCCTGAGATTGCATGCTGCCCGGCCAGGACATCGGGACAGCGGCGATCCAAGACGACGCGCGAATTGCTCCATGCAACCGCTTGATTCGACTATACGGACCCTCTCAGCGTAAACCGCGTCGTCGAATCCTGCCCCACCGATCGAGCGGAACTGCGTCACGTCTCGACGACACGGGCCGCTGACCTGACGGACCGCCCCGTTCGGCCCCGGATGGGGCATTCCGGTCCTGCTTCCGGCAGCGCCGGCGCGCCGAGCGTGCGAAAATCGCTGCGGTTCCTTGCTGCCGCACCCGGCCACCGGCGGATCGCCATCCCGACAGCCACACGAGGCGCCCCTTGAACGCCATGCGTATCGCCATCGCCCTGCTGATCGTCACCCTCACGCTGCTCTCGGGCATGGTGATGGGGATCGCAGGGATCTATCTGTATCTCGATCCCCAGGTACCGGATGCAGCCACCTACCGGGAGATCCGCCTGCAGACGCCGCTGCGCGTGTTCACGGCCGACGGACGATTCATAGCCGAGTTCGGCGAGCGGCGCCGCATTCCCCTGCGCATGGAGGAGTTCCCCGAGCCCTTCGTCCGCGCCGTGCTCGACACGGAGGACAAGCGCTTCTATTCCCACAAGGGGATCGACTACATCCCCCTGATCCGCTCCATGATCCTGCTGCTCGCCAACCCCGGCGAGATCCCGCCGGGCGGCAGCACCATCACCATGCAGCTGGCGCGGAACATCTCCTTCACCCTCGAGCAGACCTTCCTGCGCAAGTTCAAGGAGATGCTGCTCGCCGTGAAGCTCGAGCGCGAGCTCACCAAGGACGAGATCCTGGAGCTGTACCTGAACGTCATCCCCTTCGGCAAACGGGCCTACGGCGCCGAGGCCGCCGCCCTCACCTACTACGGAAAACCCCTTGCGGAACTGGACGTTGCCCAGTGGGCGATGCTGGCCGGCATCCCTCAGGCGCCCTCCATCGGCAATCCCGTGAACGGCCCGGAGCGGGCCCTGCGCCGCCGCAATCTGGTGCTCGCGAACATGCTCGAACAGGGCAGCATCGATCGCGCGACCTACGAGACGTCCGTCGCCCGCCCCATCACCGCGACCGTGCACGACCGGCTTCGCGAGGTCGATGCGCCCTGGGTCGCCGAATGGGCGCGCCAGGAAGTCCTGGCGCTCTACGGCACCGGCGCCTACGAGGACGGCCTGGAGGTCTACACCACCATCGACTCCCGCGATCAGCTCGCCGCGAACGCGGCCGTGCGCGCCGGCCTGACCGCCTACGATCGGCGCCATGGCTATCGCGGACCGGAACGGGTCCTGGACGGGCCGACCGGAGAGGGTCCGCTGGACGTCGAGACCCTGGAGGCCTGGCGCCTCGCCGTCGCGGAAACGCCGACGGTGGGCGACGAGCGCCCGGCGGCGGTCCTGTCCGTCGGTGAGGCCGGCTTCGAGGCACTGCTCGGCGACGGGACGCGGATCGAGGTCCCTCTCGAGCACCTGCGCTGGGCCCGCCCCTACATCGACGTCAACACCCGGGGCCGCCGCCCCGACACGCCCGGTGACCTGGTGACATCCGGCCAGCTCGTCCGTGTGACCCAGCGCGAGGACGGCTGGCACCTGGGTCAACTCCCCGAGGTACAGGGCGCCCTGGTCGCCCTGCATCCCGCGGACGGCGCGATCCGCGCCCTGGTCGGCGGCTTCGATTTCGATGCGAATCAGTTCAACCACGCCACCCAGGCGACGCGCCAGCCGGGCTCGAACTTCAAGCCCTTCGTGTACGCCGCGGCGCTCGACGCCGGCATCACGCCCGCGAGCATCTACATGGACGCGCCCCTGGTCTTCGAGGACGACAACCTCGAGGGCCTCTATCGCCCGAAGAACGACAACGGCAATTTCGGTGGGCCGACGCGCCTGCGCACGGCGCTCTATCGCTCCGTCAACCTCGTCTCCATGCGCGTCCTGCTCGATGTCGGCGCGGGCCGGGTCATCGATTACGCATCCCGTTTCGGCTTCGATACGCGGACCTTTCCACGCAACCTGCAGCTCGCGATCGGCGGGGGCACCATGGCGCTGACGCCCCTCGACATGGCGCGGGCCTTCGCGGTGTTCGCCAACGGCGGCTATCGGGTGGACCCCTGGCTCGTCGAGCGGGTGATCCGCAACGGCGATGGCGAGCTCTACGTGGCGCAGCCCCCGACCGTCTGTGATGCAGCCTGCGAAGCCGACGAGGCCAGACGCCTCTCGGCACCGGACGCAGTCGCGGCGTCGGCGTCGGCGGACGAGCCCGCTGGCGAAGTCGATGCCGAGGCGCGGGCCGATGCGGAAGCGCCCCCCGACGCGGAGGGCGGCGCCCCGCAGGCGCCGTCCCGGGCGCGGCCGAAGGCACCCCGCGCCATCGACGCACGGGTGGCCTACATCATGGATTCACTGCTCGGCGACGTGATCCGCTACGGGACCGGTCGCCGCGCACGCAGCCTCGAGCGCGGTGATCTCGCAGGCAAGACGGGCACCACCAATGCCGCCGACACCTGGTTCTCCGGCTATCAGCGCGAGCTCGCCGCGACCGTATGGGTGGGCTTCAGCGACAATCGACCACTCGGCGACAACGAGTTCGGGTCGAACGCCGCCCTGCCGATCTGGATCGATCTGATGGACACCGCCCTCGCGGGCGTTCCCGAGTATCGCGCGGAGCAACCGCCGGGCATCGTGCAGATGCCCATCGATCCCGCGACGGGCCTGGCTGCGCTGCCCAATCAGGACGACAGCATGCTGGAGATCTTCCTCGCCGAGCACGCCCCCGTGCCCGCGGACACGGTGGCCCAGGAACCGGAAGCGTCACCGGAATCGATCTTCTGAAGCTGCCGCAATCGCCCTCGGACCCCTGGGCGGGTCCGTTCGCCGGACAGGACAGCGCCGCGACTCCGGAGCGCACGGCGGCCAGGGCGACGGCGGCGGACACGGACTCGCGCGGGCGCGCTACTCGATGATCTTGATGCGGTCGCCTGCCCTGGGCTGACCGCGCGGATAGTCGCCGTTGAGCAGGCGCAGACGGTCGGCGCCCTCCCGTCCGAGATCCGTCCGGCGGGCGAGGGTCTCGTAGCTGTCGTCGGGGCTGGCCACGATGGTGCGGATCCGGGTCGTGGTGGCGGCCTCCACGTCGGAGCGGCGCATGCGCCGGAAGGACGCGACCGTCGTGGAGAAGCCCGTCACGAAGGCCCCCTCGAAGTCCTGCACACGGTTCTCGCCCTTCATCACGAAGGCCGCATCGTCCTTGAACACCACCGCGACGAGGCGGAGCTGGTACTCGTCGCCCTCGACGGGCACCACCGCCATGTAGCCGGGCATCCCGTCCACCTCGATCTCCCGGCCGCCCTCGGTCTCGAGCTTCAGCTCCTCGGCGAGGAAGCGGGCCGGTGTGAGCTTCTTCGGATCGACCTTCTGCATCTCGACCGTGAGCAGCGTGCGGGTTCCGTGCGGGGGATTGGACGTGATGGCGCTGGGCGTATCGGCGATGCGCCAGCCTTCGGGGAAATCGATCACGAAGCCGAAGGAGCCGTGGTAGTAGCGCTGGTCCCGGATGAGGCCCTCCGCAGCGGCATCCCCCCAGGGCAGCGCATCGACGATGGACAGGAAATCGCCCTCGTAGTCGATCGCCTCCGGCGGCTCCGCCGACGCACCGCCGGCCTCGATGACCTCGTAGAGACGCCGGTCGTTGCGGGGGTGGGACGCGAAGAGCCCATGGTAGCTCGAGGCACGTCGTTCCACCTGGCTCGAGAAGAGGTCCTGATCCTTGAGGATGCGGATCACCTCGAGCATCGCGATGGGATCGTAGCCCGCCGCGGCCACGTAGCGCGCGCCCAGGCCGTCGGCCTCGAGCTCCTGTTCACGCCCGTAGCCACTGATCGCTGCGGCACTGTAGGCCTGCGCCGTCTGATAGAGCGCGCCGCTGCGCGTGATGAAGCCCAGCAGCGTCGACCCGATGGCCGACGTCCGCATCGCCGTCTTGCGCTCCTGGGGATGACGGCCGGTGAGGTGGCCGACCTCGTGCCCGAGTACGGCGGCGAGCTGGTCTTCCGTCTCGAGGTAGGCGAGCAGGCCCCGGGCCACGAACACGTAGCCCCCCTGCATGGCGAAGGCGTTGACGGAAGGATCGTCGAGCAGATTGAAGGTGATCTCGCCGTCCTCGAGACCCGCGGCTCGGGCGACGCGAGCGCCGACGCGCTTGACGTAGGCCGCCCGCTCGTCGTCGTAGACGGCACCGGCCGCCTCGAATTCCGCGAGCGCCTTCTCGCCATCGGACTTGGCGGCTGCCGGGCCCGCGACGCAGGCGAGCGCCAGGGCGAGCAGCAGCCCCGACAGCAGGCCGGACGGTGAACGATGTGGGACAGGACGGATCATCGAACCGGACTCCAGCGGCGCACCCGTGCAGCGTGGGGGCCGGGGCGGGCGGCTTCAAGCGCCACCCGACGCCCAGGCGCCGTCATCCATGAGACCACGCGACCGGCAAAGGGTTGCGCAGCGCCCATGAACGATCCGTGAACGACGACGAGAGGAGATCCGGACAGGGCGGCCCGACAGGCCGCCCGGCGCTCAGCTTGCGGCGCGCGTTCCGAAGCGACGGCGGAACCGCTCGACGCGCCCCCCCTTGTCCACGATCTTCTGCTTTCCCGTGTAGAACGGGTGGCAGGACGCGCAGACGTCGACCTGCAGATCCTCACAGAGGGTCGATCGCGTCTCGTACTCGGCGCCGCAGCTGCAGCGCACCGTGATCGCCTCGTACCGGGGATGAATGTCCGCCTTCATGATGTATCCTGCCTCGCCGCGCCCGATGCCCCGTGACTGCACCGGGCCTGCCGAAAAAGGGCGCGAAGTGTATCAGAGGCCGTTCCGAGCGCAAGCGCCCCTCCTCTTCCCGTGAGCCCGGTCCTGCGCATCGCGGTGCCCTCACCGCTCCGGGACTGCCTGGATTACCTCCCCGGGGATGCCCCTCACCTTCCCGAACCGGGGACCCGCGTACGGGTGCCCCTCGGGCGGCGCTCCGTGGTGGGCGTGGTCACGGAGATCGCGGACAGCAGCCATCTGCCGCGGGAGCGGCTGCGCCCCATCCAGGCGGTCATCGACGCAAGCCCCCTGCTGCCATCCGATCTGCTGGCGCTCGCGCGCTGGATCGCCGACTACTACCAGGCGCCGCCGGGAGAGGTCTTCGCTCTCTGCCTGCCCCCCGCGATGCGGCGGGGGCAGGCCGCCATCCCTCCGGCGGGCGAGCGCGTCTGGACGCTCTCGGCAGCGGGACGGCAGATGGACCCCGATTCCCTGACGCGCGCGCCCGCTCGTCGCCGAGCCCTGGAGACCCTGGGAGCCGCCAGCGCCCCCCTGACCGCTCAGGCGCTCTCCGCCGCCGGCGTCCGCCCGGAGATCCTCCGCGGCCTGCTGAAGGCGGGCCTCGTCGAGGTGGGTGAACGCGATCCGGACGCGCCGGACCCCTCCACGCGAGACCTCGAGGCCGCCCCCGAACCGACGGCCGAGCAGCGCAGCGCGGCCGCGGCCATCCTCGATGCCTCCGGCGGATTCGCCGCCTTTCTCCTCGATGGCGTCACCGGCTCCGGCAAGACCGAGGTGTACTTCAGGGTCATGCAGCGCGTCCTCGACGCAGGGCGGCAGGTGCTGCTCCTCGTCCCGGAGATCGGCCTCACGCCGCAGACGCTGGCGCGCCTGCGCGCGCGCTTCGCCGTACCGCTCGCGGTGCTGCATTCCGGCCTCGGCGCCACGGCCCGGTTGCGCGCCTGGGAAGCCGCAGCGGCCGGCGCGGCGCGGATCATCGTCGGCACCCGCTCGGCGGTGCTCGCGCCAGCACCCGAGCTGGGCCTGGTGATCGTCGACGAGGAGCACGACGAGAGCTACAAGCAGCAGGACGGTGTGCGCTACTCGGCGAGGGACGTGGCCGTGAAGCGCGCCGCCGAGCGTGCGGTTCCCGTGCTGCTGGGCTCCGCGACGCCTTCCCTGGAGAGCCTTCACAATGCCGAGACCGGTCGCTATCGGCGGCTGGTGCTCTCGGAACGCGCCGGGGGCGCCGTCACACCGACCCACCGGCTGATCGACCTGCGCCGCCACGCCTGCACCGGCGCCCTCGCCGACGCGGCCCTCGACGCCATGGAGGCCCGGTTCGCCGCCGGGGAACAGGTCCTGGTGTTCCTCAATCGCCGCGGCTACGCCCCCGTGTTCATGTGTCACGGCTGCGGCTGGATCGCCGAGTGTCCCCGCTGCGACGCCCGCCTGACGCTCCACCAGAATCCGGCCGCCCTCCAGTGCCACCACTGTGGCCGTCGGGAAGCGCCGCCGTCACGCTGCCCCGCCTGCGGCGATCCGGAACCCATGCCCATGGGTGCCGGGACCCAGCGCACGGAGGTGACGCTCACGACGCGCTTCCCCGAGGTGCCCGTGCTGCGCATCGACCGGGATGCGGTGCGCAGCGGAGCGCGCATGGCCCGCCTCTTCGACCAGGCACAGCGCGGAGAGCCGGCGATCCTGCTCGGCACCCAGATGCTCACCAAGGGGCACCATTTTCCCGCAGTGACCCTGGTCGTCGTGGTGGATGCCGACGCCGGGCTCTTCAGCACCGACTTCCGCGCCGGCGAGCGCCTCGCCCAGCAGCTCGTCCAGGTCGCCGGCCGCGCCGGGCGTGCCGATCGCCCGGGCACCGTGCTGATCCAGACCCGGCATCCGGACGATCCGCGCCTCACGGCGCTGATCGAGCAGGGCTACGGCGCCTTCGCCGCGCAGGTCCTCGCCGAGCGACGGGAGCTCGGACTTCCGCCTTTCGGCCGCCTCGCTCTCCTGCGCGCGGAAGCGCTGGTGGAAGCGGACCTGTTCGCCTTCCTCGAGGAGGCCGCGGCGGTGCTGGGACAGACCGCGACCGGCGTGCTCGTGCTCGGCCCGGTCCCCGCCCCCATGATGCGTCGAGCCGGTCGGTTCCGGGGACAGCTGCTGCTCCAGGCGCCACGACGAGCGCCCCTGCACGCCTGCGTGCAGCGGGCCCTGCCGGAGCTCGACGCGCTCCGCAGCGGCCGCAGGATTCGCTGGAGCCTCGACGTCGACCCGCTGGACATGTTCTGACGCAGGACGGCCGCAGGTGGCCCGGTGCAAGGCGGCGCCGGTATGATTGCGCCCCGTCCTGCCTGCCCATGGATCCACGGTGCCCGCCAAGAAGGCCGAGTCCGCACACCGCACGCCGCGCGGAACCTCTGCCGGCGCCCGTCGTGTCACTGCGCCGGCGCCGCCGCCCCAGCGGGGCCCGCTGCTGCCCTTCGCGGCAGGCCTCGCCTGCGGCGTGGCGCTCGCGTTCTTCCTGGGCGTCGGTGGCGAGGAGACGCCCGCGGCCGTGGCGCCCCCGGCGAGCGACGCAAGCGCCGGGAACACCGGCATCCGCTTCGAGTTCCCCGACATCCTCCGCGAGGCGGAGGTGCTCGTTCCCTACGTCGAGGAATACCTGCAACCGGAGATCGCCGAACCGGAGAACGTGGACTACATGCTCCAGGCCGGGGCCTTCCGCAGCGCCGACGACGCCGATCGGCGCCGCGCATCCGTGCTGCTCCTGGATCTCGAGGCACGGACGCTCAAGATCACCCGCGACGGCAACACCTGGCACCGCGTGCTCGTCGGGCCCTTTTCCGACCGCTCGAGCGTCCGCAACGCCCAGGTGAAGCTGCTCGAGGAAGACATCGATTCGATCGTCCTGAAGACCGAGAAGGACGCCTGACGCCATGCGGGAGACCCTGTGATCGGATTCCACGGCACGACCATCCTCTCCGTCCGCCGCGAGCACGGCGTCGCCATCGGCGGTGACGGCCAGGTCTCCCTCGGCGATACCGTCATGAAGGGCAATGCGCGCAAGGTCCGCACCCTGTACAAGGATCGGGTGATGGCCGGCTTCGCCGGGGGGACCGCGGATGCCTTCACGCTCTTCGAACGCTTCGAGGGTCAGCTCGAGAAGCATCAGGGCCACCTGACCCGCGCCGCGGTCGAGCTGGCCAAGGAGTGGCGCACGGATCGCGCCCTGCGTCGCCTCGAGGCCCTCCTCGCCGTCGCCGACCGCGAGCACTCCCTGATCATCAGCGGCAACGGCGACGTCATCGAACCGGAAGGCGGCATCATGGCGATCGGTTCAGGCGGCAGCTACGCGCTCGCCGCGGCCCGCGCCCTGGTCGCCCACAGCGAGTTGTCGGCACGACAGATCGTCGAGGCGTCACTCCACATCGCGGCGGACATCTGCGTCTACACGAACCACGAACTGACCATCGAGGTGCTCGGCGACGACGCCTGAGCCTGCCGAACGGAAATCCCCATGTCGGAAGTCATGACCCCGAAGGAAATCGTCCACGAGCTGGATCGACACATCGTCGGCCAGGCCGAGGCAAAGCGGGCCGTCGCCATCGCCCTGCGCAATCGCTGGCGCCGGCTCCAGCTGCCGGAGGCCATGCGCGACGAGGTCACGCCGAAGAACATCCTCATGATCGGCCCCACGGGCGTCGGCAAGACGGAGATCGCACGACGCCTGGCTCGGCTCGCCGGGGCACCCTTCATCAAGGTCGAGGCCACGAAGTTCACGGAGGTCGGCTACGTCGGCCGCGACGTCGAATCGATCATCCGGGACCTCGCGGACGCCGCCGTGAAGATGCTGCGCGAACGCCAGCTCGAGCAGGTCCGTCACCGCGCCGACGACGCGGCGGAGGAGCGCCTCCTCGACGCCCTGCTGCCCGAGGCCCGGCCCGGCTTCGGACCGGACGAGGGCGAGCGCCGCGACAGCGCGACCCGCCAGATGTTCCGCAAGAAGCTCCGGGAAGGCGAGCTCGACGAGCGCGAGGTGGAGCTCGAACTGTCCCAGCAGCCGGTCGGCGCCGAGATTCTCGCGCCCCCGGGCATGGAGGAGATGACCAGCCAGCTCAAGGAGATGTTCGCGGGCCTCGCGAGCGGTCGGAAGCGTTCCATGAAGCTGCCGGTGCGGGAGGCGCTGCGCCGCCTGCGCGAGGAGGAAGCCGCACGCCTGGTCAACGAGGAGGAGATCAAGGGCCGCGCCATCACGACCGTCGAGCAGAGCGGCATCGTCTTCCTCGACGAGATCGACAAGGTCACCCGCCGCGGCGAGACCTCCGGCGCCGACGTGTCCCGCGAGGGGGTCCAGCGCGATCTGCTGCCCCTGATCGAGGGCTGCACGGTGTCCACCAAGTACGGCATGGTGCGCACCGATCACATCCTCTTCATCGCCTCGGGGGCCTTCCATCTCGCCCGCCCGAGCGATCTCATCCCGGAACTGCAGGGACGCCTGCCGATCCGCGTCGAGCTGACCGCCCTGGGGCCCGCCGATTTCGAGCGCATCCTCACGGAACCCAGTGCGAGCCTCACGGAACAGTACATCGCCCTGCTCGGCACGGAGGGCGTGGAGCTGAGCTTCGCCGCCGACGGCATCGCCCGCATCGCCGAGCTGGCCTGGCAGGTCAACGAACGGACCGAGAACATCGGTGCACGGCGCCTGCACACGCTGATGGAGCGCCTCCTGGAGCAGATCTCCTTCGACCCGGAGCACGCCACCGAGGGTGGGCGGGTGACCATCGACGCCGCCTACGTGGATGCCCAGCTGGCCGGACTCGCCATGGACGAGGACCTCAGCCGCTACATTCTCTGACCACGGAAGCCGGGAGTCCCTCACCATGAGCCGCGTGCCGCGCGACATCCGCCTCCATCGCCGGTCGCGCCTGCTCGAACTGGTCTACGAGGACGGATCCCGCCACGAATTCTCCTGCGAATTCCTGCGCGTGCAGTCGCCATCGGCGGAGGTCCGCGGCCACGGCCCGGGCCAGGGCGTGCTCCAGACCGGCAAGAAGTACGTGAACATCGAGCGGGTGGAACCCGTCGGTCACTATGCGCTGCGACTCGTGTTCGACGACGGTCACGACAGCGGCATCTACAGCTGGACCTATCTGGACGAGCTGGGCCGCGATCAGGAGGCCCTCTGGCGCCGCTATCTCGAGGACCTCGAGCGCGCGAACGCCTCGCGCCTGCCGCCGGTCAGCGTGGCGCGCTGGACGCCGCAATGACCGACACCGCGGAAGACCACCCGTCTACAATGGCGCCTGCAGCGCCGCACCGCGCCCTGGAGAACGATCCCGCATGAGCAATCCGAGCGACACGAGGCCCGCCGGGACGCCACGGCCACCGTCCGAGGAAACCACGGATTTCGGCTACGCCCGGGTGCCGGTCGCGGAGAAGGCGGCGCGCGTCGCCGAGGTGTTCCGTTCCGTGGCCCCGCGCTACGACCTCATGAACGATCTCATGTCCCTGGGCACGCATCGCCTCATGAAGCGCATGACCGTGGAGCTGTCCGGCGTTCGCGAGGGCCAGCGGGTGCTCGATCTCGCCGGCGGCACCGGGGATCTCGCTCGCCTCTTCTCCCCGCGGGTCGGGGCGCGCGGGCGCGTGGTGCTCGCGGACATCAATCCCGCGATGGTGGAGATCGGTCGCGACCGCATGCTCGATGCGGGGCTCACCAACGTGGTCCCGGCAATCGTGGATGCTGAGGCGCTGCCCTTCGCCGACCGGAGCTTCGACTGCGTCACCATCGCCTTCGGTCTGCGCAACGTCACGCGCAAGGACCGGGCCCTGGAAGAGATGCTGCGGGTCCTGGTCCCGGGCGGCCGCCTGGTGGTGCTCGAGTTCTCTCGCCCGCGCGCGCCGCTCCTGTCGCGCGCCTATGACACCTTCTCGGGTCTGTGGCCGGCCATGGGCCGCCTCGTGGCCGGGGACGAGGACTCCTACCGCTATCTCAACGAATCCATACGCATGCATGCGCCCCAGGAGGAGCTGGCCGCCATGATGGAAGCAGCCGGCTTCGAAGCGGTCCGCTTCCACGATCTCGTGGGCGGCATCGCGGCCATCCACCGCGGCGTGCGTCCCTGAGCGGCCGACGCGTGGCGCCTTCTCTCCTCGATGCCTTCGCGGCCTCCGTCCTCGACGCCACCCTCGTCGGGCTCCTTCGTACGGATCCGGCCACGGCCGCGGAGCTCCGCGCCATGGGATCGGGGCGGTTGCATCTCGCGCTGGAACGTCCCGCCCTGGCCCTGACCCTGGTGCTCTCCGAGGCCGGCACGCGCATCGAGGCCGGGGATGCGGAAACGGCGGACGCGTCGGTGCACCTGACGCCTGCCGCCGTCGCTGCCTTCCTGTCCGGCGATGCCGAAGGCGCCGTACTCGCCGGGGATGCGCGCATCACGGGAGACACCCAGCTCGCGGAGCGGGCCTTCGCGGCGCTCGCGCGCTTCCGTCCCGACTTCGCGGCGCCCCTCGCTCGCGTGCTCGGGGATGCGCCGGTCGCGGCGGCGAGCACCGCCGCGCGCGAAGGTCGCACTTTCGTCCGCGACACCGTGACGCGTTCCCGGGAGCGCACGCGGGACTGGCTGACGGGCGAATCGGGCCTCTTGCCGTCCCGCCCGGAAGTCAGCCGCTTCCTCGACGAGGTCGACGACGCCCGGCTCGCCACGGACCGCCTCGAAGCGCGGATCCGGCGTCTCGCCGCACGGGTCGCGCCCGCCGCGCCGGCGGATGCCGAGACCTCGGCGCCGGACGGCACGGCATGAGCATGGCCCTGTACTGGCGTCGCAGTCGGCGCGCCCTGCGCATCGCCCGCATCGTGCTCCGGCACCGCCTCGACGAGCTCTTCCAGGTCGCGGGCCTGCCGGTGGCTAGGCTGCCCTGGCCTGCGCGGCTCGCCGCCGCCCTGTTCCCGACCTGGATTCTGCCTCGCCCGGAGGGCCCCCCGGCCCGGCGCCTGCGCCGCGCCCTGGAGGATCTCGGCCCGGTCTTCGTCAAGTTCGGCCAGATCCTGTCCACGCGCCAGGACCTCCTGCCCCCCGAATTCGCGGTGGAACTCCGCGAACTGCAGGATCGCGTGACGCCCTTCCCGGGCGCGGACGCCCGCGCCCTCGTCGAGCGCGCGCTCGGGATCAGCGTGAGCGAGGCCTTCGCCCGCTTCGATACGGAACCGATCGCCTCCGCCAGCGTCGCCCAGGTCCACGGCGCGCGCCTCCTCGACGGTGAGGAAGTGGTCGTGAAGGTGATCCGCCCCGGGATCGAGACGGTGATCGCCGAGGACATCGAGCTGCTCTTCGGCATCGCCGAGGCGCTCGAACGTTTCTGGCCCGAGGCGCGCCGGCTGCATCCCGTGGACGTGGTCCGCGACTACGAGCACACCATCGGGGACGAGCTCGATCTGCTCCACGAGGCCGCCAACACCTCGCAGCTCCGCCGCAACTTCACGAATTCGCATCTGCTCTACGTGCCCCGGGTCCACTGGGAGCACACTCGCCGCAACGTCCTCGTGCTGGAACGGATCTACGGCACGCCGATCTCCGACGTCGATGCGCTCGTCGCGGCCGGCACGGACATGAAGAAGCTCGCGGACCGTGGCGTGGAGGTGTTCTTCTCCCAGGTCTTCGAGGACAACTTCTTCCACGCGGACATGCACCCGGGGAATATCTTCGTCGACATCTCCGACCCGACGGAGCCCAGCTACATCGCCGTCGACTGCGCGATCATCGGCACCCTCACGGAACGCGACCAGAACTACCTCGCGCGCAACCTCCTCGCCTTCTTCCAGCAGGACTACCACGAGGTGGCGCGGCTGCACGTGGAGTCCGGCTGGGTGCCACCGAGCACGGACGCGACGGAATTCGAGAAGGTGATCCGGGGCGTCTGCGAGCCGATCTTCGAAAAACCCCTGTCGGAGATCTCCTTCGGGCACTTCCTCGTGACCCTGTTCCAGACCGCGCGCAAGTTCGACATGGAAGTGCAGCCGCAGCTCGTGCTGCTGCAGAAGACCCTGCTGAACATCGAGGGTGTCGGACGCCAGCTGTATCCGGAGCTGGACCTCTGGCACACGGCGAAGCCCTTCATGGAGCGCTGGATGGCGCGCCGCGCGGGCCCCGCAGCGGCGCTGCGCGGCGTCGCGGACCTGGCGCCGGAGCTGCTCGAGCAGCTGCCGCAGCTCCCGGCGCTGATCGTCCAGGCGGGCCGCCAGCTGCGCCGCCTGGACGAGACCGCACGGGAACAGCGCGAGACCCTGGCGGCCCTCCGCGAACTGCTCGAGGCGCAGCGACGCGGACGGGCACGGCTGCGCCTGGCCGGCGTCGCGGCCCTGGTCGTCGCCGGCGGGCTCCTGCTGCCGGCAGGCCTGGCGAGCGGCGGCGGCGCCCTGCCCGCAGGGGTCCTCGCCGCCGTCGGCGCCTGGATGCTGCTCGGGCGCGGCTGAGCGAGGAGGCTCGCCATCGGTTATGCTTCCGGCGCCGCCGAGCGGGCGGTGTCTTCCCAGAACCGGGACCCCCGATGTCGGTGATCGACGAACTTGCCGAGGTGCTCGAGGCACGCCGCGGCGCTGATCCGGAGACGTCCTACGTGGCGTCTCTCTACGCGCGGGGCCTGAACCGCATCCTCGAGAAGGTCGGCGAGGAAGCGACGGAGACCCTGCTCGCCGCCAAGGATCTGGGCGCAGGCGGTTCCACCGAGGCCCTCGTGAAGGAGACGGCGGATCTCTGGTTCCACACACTGGTGATGCTGGTCCATCTGGATGTGCCGCCGGCCGCGGTCCTCGAGGAACTCGAGCGCCGCTTCGGCCTCTCCGGCATCACCGAGAAGGCCGCACGACGCGGCCGCTGATTCAGCGGAAAAGAGGTGGTATTGCCATGTTCGGATTGAGCGTGACCGAGCTCATGATCATCCTGGCCATCGTGCTGCTGCTGTTCGGCACGAAGAAGCTGCGCAACCTGGGCGGTGACCTGGGCGGGGCGATCAAGGGCTTCCGCAAGGCCATGACCGACGACGAAGCCGCCGCCGAGAAGAAGAAGGACGATGCGGCCCCCGACTTCATCGAGGGCGAGGTCCATCGCGACGGCGTCGCCGAGAAGCGCGAGGCCGCAGCCGACCGCAAGTCCTGATCCCAGCGGAACCGTACCCCTCAAGCCATGTTCGACATCGGCTTTCCCGAACTGTTGCTCGTCGCGATCGTCCTGCTCCTCGTGGTGGGGCCCGATCGCCTGCCCGAGGTGCTGCGCACCGTCGGGCGCTGGATGGGTTCGGCCCGCCGCAGCTTCGACAGTCTCCGCGCAGAGATCGAGCGCGAGGTCGGGGCCGACGAGATCCGCCGCGATCTCGAGAATGCACGCATCGTCGAGGAAGCCAAGCGGCTCCAGAACACCATCGCCACCAGCCGCGACGAGGTCGAGGAGATGCTCGGCAAGCGCTACGCGGAGCTGAAGGCCGCGGGCAGCATCGACGATCCTTCGAAACCCGCCGCCGACGCGGCCCCCAAGGTACCGCAGCCCGATCCGTCAGCGGTCGATGAAGCAGGCCCCGCCGCGGCGCCCGTGCAGGATCCATCGGCGACGACGGCGCATCCCCATGCAGGCGCGACGAAGGCCGACGATCACCGCGACGCCGAGGACGCCGCCGGGACCGATGACCGCAGCAGGTCCAAGCCGGAGCAGAAGCGGTGAAATCGGGATGGGGCAAGGACGCGGACGGCAGCGTCGACGAACACGCCCAGCCGCTCCTCGAGCATCTCGCGGAACTGCGGTCGCGGATCCTCCGCGCCGTGCTGGCCGTGCTGATCGTCTTCTTCCCGCTGTTCTACGTCGCCAACGACCTGTACTCGTTCATCTCGGAACCGCTCCGGGAGGCCCTGCCGGCCGGCTCCACCATGATCGCGACGGAGGTGGCCTCGCCCTTCCTGACGCCCTTCAAGCTGGCCCTGGTGATGGCCTTCTTCATCGCCATTCCCTACGTGCTCCATCAGATCTGGAGCTTCGTCTCGCCCGGTCTGTACAGTCACGAGAAGCGCCTCGCCGTGCCCCTGCTCGTCTCGAGCGTGCTGCTCTTCTACGGCGGCATGGCCTTCGCCTACTACGCGGTCTTCCCGCTCGTGTTCGCCTTCCTCACCAGCGTGGGGCCGAGCGAGGTGGCGATCATGACCGACATCAATCGCTACCTGGAGTTCGTCCTCAAGCTCTTCTTCGCCTTCGGTTTCGCCTTCGAGATTCCCGTCGCGACCCTGCTGCTCGTGGCCTCGGGCGTGACGGACATCCAGAGTCTGAAGGACAAGCGCCCCTACGTGATCGTGGGCTGCTTCGTGGCCGGCATGCTGCTCACGCCGCCGGACGTGATCTCGCAGATCATGCTGGCCGTGCCCATGTGGCTGCTCTACGAGGTGGGGATCCTCTTCGCCCGCTTCGTGAAACGGCCGGATGAGGACGAGGAGGAAGCCGAAGCACCCTGACGGCGTGCGGGATCAGGATTTCGCCATGCCGCCCACGAGCCGGCCTCAGGATTCCAGGAGAAAGGTGACGGGCCCGTCGTTGACCAGATGGACCTGCATCTCCGCGCCGAAGCGCCCCGTCCGGGTCACCAGCCCCGCCGACCGGCAGGCCTCGACGAAGGCCGCATAGAGCGGCTCGGCGAGCGCCGGGGCCGCCGCGGTGGAGAAGCCGGGGCGACGCCCGCTGCGCGTGTCCGCCGCAAGGGTGAACTGGGACACGACGAGCACCGCGCCGCCGACATCGCGCAGGGACCGGTTCATGGGTTTCGCCGCATCGGGGAAGATGCGCAGATCCAGGGCCCGGGCCGCCAGGCGCTCCGCGCGCCCGGCATCGTCGCCCTGCTCGACACCGAGGAACACCAGCAGCCCCGAAGCGATCTCGCCGACGGTCTCGCCGGCGACCTCGACCCGGGCCTGCGCGACCCGCTGCAGCAGCGCCTTCATCGGGGGCCGGTCAGGCTTCCTTGCGCCGACCGTCCCGGCGCCGCTCGTGCTCCTTGAGGAGCTTCTTGCGCACGCGTACGGCCTTGGGCGTCACCTCCACGAGCTCGTCGTCGTCGATGAACTCGAGGGCCTGCTCCAGACTCATGCGCACGGGCGGCGTCAGCAGGATGTTCTCGTCGCTGCCGGCCGCACGGATGTTCGTGAGCTGCTTTTCCTTGGTCGGGTTCACCGGCAGATCGTTTCCGCGGCTGTGGATGCCGACGATCATGCCCTCGTACACCTCGACCCCCGGGTCGACCATCATCCGACCGCGCTGCTGCAGATTGAACAGGGCGAAGCCCGTGGCCTTGCCCGCCACGTTGGAGACGAGCACACCGTTGATGCGCTCGGAGCCGGAATCGGGCTTGAAGCGCTCCCAGTGCGAGAAGGTGTGGGTGAGGATCCCGGCGCCCGAGGTGAGGGACAGGAACAGGGAACGGAAACCGATGAGACCGCGGGACGGAATGGTGTAGTCCAGGCGGACCCGCCCACGACCGTCCGGGATCATGTTCGTGAGTTCGCCGCGCCGGCGGCCCAGCTCCTCCATGACGGCGCCCTGATGGATCTCCTCGACGTCCACGACGAGGGACTCCACCGGTTCCTCGAGGCTGCCGTCCTCGGCGTCGCGGAGGATGACCTCGGGGCGCGACACGCCGAGCTCGTAGCCCTCGCGGCGCATGGTCTCGATGAGCACGGAGAGATGCAGCTCGCCCCGGCCCGAGACGCGGAACTGGTCAGGATTGCCCGTGTCCTCCACGCGCAGCGCCACGTTGTGCAGCAGCTCCCGCTCCAGGCGGGCGCGGATCTGTCTGCTGGTGAGGAACTTGCCTTCGCGCCCCGCGAGCGGCGAGGTGTTCACCTGGAAGGTCATGGAGACCGTGGGCTCGTCGACCGTGAGCGGCGTGAGCGCCTCGGGGCGCGCCGGGTCACAGAGCGTATCGGAGATCGCGAGATCCTCGATGCCGGTGATGCTGACGATGTCCCCGGCCGATGCGGACGAGACTTCCTTGCGCTCCAGGCCGTCGTAACCGAGGACGCCGAGGATGCGGCCGTTGCGGCGCCGGCCCTCGCGGTCGAGGACCGCGACGGGCATGCCGGGCCGCATGGTGCCGCGCTGGATCCGGCCGAGACCGATGACGCCCACGTAGCTGGAGTAGTCCAGGGCACTGATCTGCATCTGCAGCGGCCCGTCCGCCTCGACCACCGGCGGCGGCACCTGTTCGACGATGGTGTCGAGCAGGACGCTCATGTCGTCCAGCAGCGTCTCGGGGCTGAGGCCGGCACGGCCGAGGAGTGCCGAGGCATAGAGGGTCGTGAAGTCCAGCTGCTCGTCCGTCGCGCCGAGACGGTCGAAGAGATCCATGACCTCGGCCTCGACCCAGTCCGGGCGGGCCCCGTCGCGGTCGATCTTGTTGATCACGACGATGGGCTTCAGTCCGCGAGCGAAGGCCTTGCGGGTGACGAAGCGGGTCTGGGGCATGGGGCCGTCCACCGCATCCACGAGCAGGATCACGGAGTCGACCATGGACAGGACCCGTTCGACCTCGCCGCCGAAATCGGCGTGCCCGGGGGTGTCGACGATGTTGATGCGTACGTCGCCCCACTGGATCGCGGTGTTCTTCGCGAGGATCGTGATCCCCCGCTCGCGCTCCAGATCCTGGCTGTCCATGACCCGTTCGGACTGCCCCGGGGCGATCCGGCCGGTCTGCTGGAGCAGGCGGTCGACGAGCGTCGTCTTGCCATGGTCGACGTGGGCCACGATGGCGACATTGCGCAGCTGCGCGGGCGTGCGTTCAGCGGACTCGGACACCGGATTCGGGGCCTCTAGGGGACACTGCGGGCGCGCATTATAGGCATGCCGGGCCCTCGCTGCGCGGTGCATTCGCGAACGGGCATCCGCGACGCCGCGTCGCACGACGCGACGCGACGCGCTGAAAGGGTGCGCGAACGGGCGACTGTGTCGCTTCGGTGCAGGGCTTCGGTGCAGGGCTTCGCTGCCGGGCGGCCTGGCGCCCCGCCCCGACCCTCCGGCACGCGTCGAGCTGCCACCGGGGGCATCGCCAGCGGACCGAGGCATCCGGCGACCGGGAAGGGCATCCCGGCTCGACCCGTCCGTGGCATGGAGCTTGCTGCCCCGTCCCGGACGCGAAGGCAGACGACGCAGGCTCAGCGCGAGCGCCAGCACCGTGGCATCATTGAGTGCCTGTCCCTGCCAGCGGGCAGCCAACCGACCCCCGCGCCGCAGTCCCTGGGCCGCGAGACCGTCGACACCATCGAAGATCACCCGGGCGAGACCGGGACATTGCCATCCGGAGGAGCAGTATGTCGGAGAACACCCTGAAGCTGATCAAGGACAACGACGTGAAGTGGGTCGATCTCCGCTTCACGGACGTGCGGGGCAAGGAACAGCACACGACCTACCCCGCGAACGTCGTCGACGAGGAATTCTTCAAGAGCGGCGCGATGTTCGACGGCTCCTCCATCGCAGGCTGGAAGGGCATCAACGAGTCCGACATGATCCTGATGCCGGACGACTCGACCCCCGTCCTGGATCCCTTCGCCGAAGACACCACCCTGCTGCTGCGCTGCGACATCATCGAGCCGTCGACGATGCAGCCCTACTCGCGCGATCCGCGCGGGACCGCCAAGCTCGCCGAGGCCTACCTCGCGCAGAGCGGCGTCGGCGACGTGGCCTACTTCGGTCCGGAAGCCGAGTTCTTCGTGTTCGACGATGTCCGCTTCAAGGTCCACATGAGCGGCTCCTTCTACTCCATCGGGTCCGAAGAGGCCGACTGGGAATCCGGCGGCGAGTACGAAGGCGGCAACCTCGCGCACCGTCCCCGCATCAAGGGCGGCTACTTCCCGGTGCCCCCGGTCGACTCCTCCTTCGACCTGCGCAATGCCATGTGCTCGGCCATGCAGCAGATAGGCCTGACCATCGACGTCCATCACCACGAGGTGGCGACCGCGAACCAGAACGAGATCGGCGTGAAGTTCAACACGCTGACCAAGAAGGCCGACGAGCTCCAGATCTACAAGTACTGCGTGCACAACGTGGCCCACGCCTACGGCAAGACGGCGACCTTCATGCCGAAGCCGCTCGTGGGTGACAACGGCAGCGGCATGCACGTGCACCAGTCCATCGCCAAGGGCGGCACCAACCTGTTCCACGGTGACAAGTACGCCGGCCTGTCGGAAACGGCGCTCTACTACATCGGTGGGATCATCAAGCACGCCCGCGCGCTGAATGCCTTCACGAACGCCAGCACCAACAGCTACAAGCGTCTCGTGCCGGGCTTCGAGGCACCGGTCATCCTCGCCTACTCGGCGCGCAACCGCTCCGCCTCGATCCGCATTCCCTACATCCAGGGGGGCAATCCCCGGGCCTATCGCGTCGAGGTGCGCTTCCCGGACAGCACTGCCAATCCCTATCTGGCCTTCGCCGCCATGCTCATGGCCGGCCTCGACGGCATCAAGAACAAGATCCATCCCGGCGACCCCATGGACAAGGATCTCTACGACCTGCCCGCAGAGGAATTGAAGGGTCTGCCGAGCGTCGCGGCCGCCCTCGAGGAAGCCCTCGCCGCACTGGATGCGGATCGGGAATTCCTCAAGGCCGGAGGCGTGTTCACGGACGAACAGATCGATGCCTACATCGCGCTGAAGATGGACGAGGTGACGACGCTGCGCATGCAGACGCACCCCGTCGAGTTCCAGATGTACTACTCGGTCTGAGCACGAACCTGGATCGCCCTTCCCGTTCCGGGCCCCCCTTCGTCGGGCTCCCCGGGACGGGCGGGGCCCCGCCAGGAAGACCGGCGCGCCCCTGACCCGGGGCGTTGCTCCGACCCGAGGCTGGCCCGCGCACCCGGAGATGCCGTTCGGCGCCTGGACAAGGCGCGTCAGCCTTCCCTAGGCTCCCGTTCAGGATCGAGGCCCCATGCTGGGCGCTCGAACGTCCTCGAGAAGGGCCACGCCATGCACGCTCGCTGCCCCCGCCCCACGGTCGCCACCGTCCTCACGGCCGTCGCCACCGTCGTCTTCTGCGGATCACTGCTCCTCGGCGCGCCGCGCGCCGACGCTGCGCCGGTCTATCAGACCCAGGACGCCCAGGGGCGCCCCGTGTTCTCGGATCGGCCCATGGACGGAAGCGCGAAACGCGTCGAGATCCGCGAGCCCAACGTCTTCGAACTGCCCGCGGCCCAGCCGTCGGCGGATACCGGCACCCTGGATGACGACGAGCTGGCGGCGGAGCCGGCACGCGCGAGCTATTCGGTCTTCGTCACCCAGCCCACCATGGAGGAAGGCGTGCGGGCGAACTCCGGAGAGGTGTTCGTGGTGGCCCGCGCAGAGCCTGCACCACGTGAGGGCGACCGCTTCCAGCTCTTCGTGGACGGCAGCCCCGCCGGCACCTCGACCGACGGCACCTTCCGTCTCGAGGAGATGGACCGCGGCGAACACCGGATCGACGTCCGGCTGATCGACCCCAACGGGTCGGAGTTCGCACGCAGCGATGTCGTCACCTTCTACGTGCTGCGCCGCTCGGTTCTGCTGCCGCCAGCGAACTGAGCGCCCGCCCCCTGCAGCACCGACCCGCGCACCATCATGGTGCGTTACCATGCCCCATCATCCCCGGACCCGAGCCGGCCCCGCTACTGCCAGGGCGCCCTGAGCCCGGCATGACGCGCGGCCCTGCGATTCCGGGACGCGCAGGACGCACCAGGATCGGGCGCCGGCGGGCCGAGTGGTTCGGAACTTGCAGATTCTGACGGTCGACGGCTGGCGGCATCGCCATGGACGCTCTGTACCGACACATCCTTGATCACCTCGAGACCGCCGTGGTGCTGCTCGATGGAGACCTGCGCGTCCGGTTCCTGAACCACGCCGCCGAATTCATGCTCGCTGCGAGCAACGAACGCAGCCTCGGCGACACCCTCAGCCACGTGCTTCGCGGCGACGACGATTTCGAGGACGAACTGGTCAGGGCCCTCGCCTCCATGCAGCCCTATACCCGCCGCCAGATCGGCCTGCATGCCCCGGTGCCGAAGCAGGACATCGTGGTCGACCTGACGGTCACGCCCATGGCCGATTGCGACTACCACGGCCTGCTCGTCGAGATGCAGCCGCTCGAGCGTCAGCTGCGGATCAATCGCGAGGAGTCGCAGAAGCGCATCCAGCAGACCACGCGCCAGCTCGTCCGGGGCCTCGCCCACGAGATCAAGAACCCCCTGGGCGGCATTCGCGGCGCCGCCCAGTTGCTCGCGCGGGAGCTCGACAAGCCGAATCTGCGCGACTACACGGACATCGTCATCGAGGAAGCCGATCGCCTGCGCAATCTCGTCGATCGCATGCTCGGGCCGAATCAGCTGCCGAAACTCGCGCCGACCAACGTGCACCGCCTCCTGGAGCGGGTGCGCCAGCTCATCGAGGCCGAGTACGGCCCCGAGCTGCGTATCGAGCGCGACTACGACCCCTCGATTCCGGAGGTCGTCTCGGACGCCGAGCAGCTCATCCAGGCTCTGCTGAACGTGGTCAACAACGCGGCACAGGCCGTCGAGGACACGGAAGGCGCGACCATCATCCTGCGCACGAGGACCGTCCGGCAGTTCACGATCAACAACGCACGGCACCGCCTGGCGATCCGCATCGACATCATCGACAACGGCCCGGGCATCACGGCGGAGCTCGCCGACCGGCTCTTCTATCCCATGATCAGCGGTCGTCCCGGCGGCACGGGCCTGGGGCTGTCGATCGCCCAGTCCATCGTGTCCCAGCACGGCGGCACCATGGAGTACGAAAGCGAACCGGGCGCGACCCGCTTCACCCTCTTCCTGCCATTGGAGCCAAGCGATGAAGCAGCGTGACCATGTCTGGGTCATTGACGACGATCGATCGATCCGCTGGGTCCTGGAGAAGGCCCTCGAGCAGGAGGGCATCGAGGCGCGCTGCTTCGAGAGCGGCGCGGGCATCCTCCAGCGGCTGCGCAACGAGACCCCCGACGCCATCGTCAGCGACATCCGCATGCCCGGCATCGACGGTCTCGAGCTGCTCGAGCGCCTGAGCAGCGAGCACCCCGGGCTGCCGGTGATCATCATGACGGCGCACTCGGATCTCGACAGCGCCGTCTCCTCCTATCAGCGCGGCGCCTTCGAGTACCTGCCGAAGCCCTTCGACGTGGACGACGCCGTCGCCGTGGTGAAGCGTGCGGTCGCCCATGCGCACGAGCGCAAGGCCGCCGTGGAACCGGAAGAGGAACCCCTGCCGACGGAGATCATCGGCCATGCGCCGGCGATGCAGGAGGTCTTCCGGGCCATCGGCCGCCTGTCGAACTCGAACATCACCGTGCTCATCAACGGCGAATCCGGAACCGGCAAGGAACTGGTCGCGCGGGCCCTGCACCGACACTCACCGCGCTCGGCCGGTCCCTTCATCGCGCTGAACATGGCGGCCATTCCCCACGAGCTGATCGAATCCGAACTCTTCGGCCATGAGAAGGGCGCCTTCACCGGCGCCACGGCCCAGCGCCAGGGCCGCTTCGAACAGGCGGATGGCGGCACGCTCTTTCTCGACGAGATCGGCGACATGCCGCCGGATACGCAGACCCGGTTGCTGCGGGTCCTCGCCGACGGCGAGTTCTACCGCGTGGGCGGCCATGCCTCGATCAAGGTCGACGTGCGGATCATCGCGGCGACCCACCAGAACCTCGAGGACCTGGTCACCGCAGGACGCTTCCGGGAGGACCTCTTCCACCGGCTCAACGTGATTCGCGTGCACCTGCCGCGCCTGTCGGAGCGGCGTGGCGACATCCCGCTGCTCGCGCGGCATTTCCTCATCGCCGCAGCGCAGGAACTCGGTGGTGAACCCAAGGTGCTGCGCACCGAGACCGAGGAGTACGTCGCCAATCTCGACTGGCCGGGCAACGTCCGCCAGCTCGAGAACACCTGTCGCTGGCTGACCGTCATGGCCTCGGGCCGGGAAATCCACATCGGCGATCTGCCGCCCGAGCTGCGCAGCGCCGACGCCTCGACGCAGCAGACGACCAACTGGGAATCGGCCCTGCGCAACTGGGCGGATCAGGAACTCGCGCGCTTCCGCGAGGGGCAGAGCACGCCCCTGCTCGACGTCGCGGTGCCGAAGTTCGAGCAGGTGCTCATCGAGACCGCCCTCAAGCACACGGGCGGACGGCGCCGGGACGCCTCCAATCTCCTCGGTTGGGGCCGCAACACGCTGACCCGGAAGATCAAGGAACTCGGCATGGCCGGCGCCGATCTCGACGACGAGGACGACGACTGAGCGCGGCCTCCCGCGCCGCCTTCCGGGGGGTGCTTCCGCGGACCGCACCGTTCAGACTGCGGGTCGGGATCCGGGGGGAGGCCTGTACCAGATGAACGATCGGTCCACGACGCTGCGCACCCTTGCTCTGCTGCTTCCGCTGCTCGCGGCCTGCAGTCCGCCGCCCGCGGACACCGCCGCCGCAGGCCTCGCGGACGAGGCAGCCGGCCCCCTTCCCTGGCGCCAGGAGACCCTGGTTCCGCCGGGCCCCTTCCACGGCATCCACGGCATCACCTTCGATGCGGACGGCCGCCTTCTCGTCGGCAGCGTCGTGGGCGCGTCGATCTACGAGGTCGATCCGGAAACGGGCGCGGTCACCCTGTTCCGTGGCCCACCGGACGGCATGGCCGACGATCTCGCGGTCGCGCCGGACGGCACCCTGGCCTGGACCGGCTTCCTCACCGGGACGGTCTGGGCCCAGGCCCCCGGGGACGCGCCGCGGCGCCTGGCCAGCGGCCTGCCCGGCGCCAATTCCCTCGCCTTCACCGCCGACGGGCGCCTCTTCTTCACCCAGGTCTTCCTCGGCGATGCGCTCTACGAGGCCGACCTCAGCGGCGCGACGGCCCCGCGCCTGATCATGGAAGGCATGGGCGGATTGAACGGCTTCGAATTCGGTCCCGACGGCGGCCTCTACGGGCCCCTGTGGTTCCGCGGCGAGATCGCCCGCGTCGACGTCGATGCAGCGACCCTGGAGGTCGTGGCGACCGGCTTCGAGATTCCCGCGGCGGTCAACTTCGACAGCACGGGGCGCCTCTACGCCGTCGACACGGCGCGCGGCGAAGTGCTCGAGGTCGACCTCGAGAACGATGCCCATCGGGTGATCGCCACCGTCGCCCCGGCCATCGACAATCTCGCCATCGCCCCGGACGACAGCATCTACATCACGAACATGGCCGACAACGCCGTGATCCACGTCGATCCGGAGAGCGGCGCCACGGACGTCATCGTCGACAGCCCCCTCGCAGTCGCCGCGGACATCGCCCTCGACGAATCGGGCCGCAGTCTCTGGGTCGCCGACGTCTTCACGCTGCGACGGGTCGATCTCGCCACCGGCACGGTGACGGAGATCGCCCGGCAGTACGCGGACGCGCTCGAGAATCCGCTCGCCGTCGGCGTCGGTCATGGACGGGTCGTCACCACCTCCTGGTCCGCCGGCGTGATCCAGCGCTTCGATGCCGCGACCGGCGCCAGCCTCGGCATTCACCACGGCCTGCCCTCGCCCTTCGATGCCGTGCCGCTCGAAGGAGACGCGGTGCTCTTCGTGGACTTCCTGGGAGGGCGACTGATCCGGGCGAGCGGTGCGGACCTCGAAGTGCGCACCCTGATCGCCGAGGGCCTCGAGGGCCCCGTCGCCGTGCTGCTCGATGGCGAGGACGCCGCCCTGGTGAGCGAAGCGACGAGCGGACGCGTCGTGCGCATCGAGCTGGACACCGGAGCGCGCACGGTGCTCGCGGAGGGGCTCTCCGCGCCCGAGGGCATCGCGCGCAGCGGCGACGGTGCGCTGATCGTCGCCGAAGTGGGTGCCCGACGGATCCTGCGCATCGATCCGGAAGATGGCCAGCGCCAGGTGCTCGCGGCGGAGCTGCCGATCGGCTTCCCGGCGCCACCGGGGGTGCCGGCCGCCTACATCCCCACGGGGGTCGCCGCCGCGCCGGACGGCAGCATCCTGTTCTCCTCGGATCTCGAGGCCGCGATCCATCGCCTCGTGCGTCCCTGACGGATGGCGGAGCCGTCCTTCATGCTCGACGTCGTGCTCTACGAACCTGAGATTCCTCCGAACACGGGCAACGTGATCCGGCTCTGCGCCGTGACCGGCGCGACCCTGCACCTCGTCGAGCCGCTGGGCTTCGCGCTCGACGACGCGCGCCTGCGCCGGGCCGGCCTCGACTATCACGAGTACGCGACCGTGAAGGTCCATGCGAGTCTCGCCGCCTGGCAGGCGGCCTGTCCCGGCAAGCGGCTCTTCGCCTTCTCGACCCGCGGCCGCACGCGCCACGACCGAACCACCTGGGCACAGGGCGATGCCCTGCTGTTCGGTCCGGAAACGCGCGGCCTCCCGGCGGACGTGCTCGACGGCATCCCCGCCGAGCGCCGGATCCGGCTGCCGCAGCGCCCGGGCGGACGATCACTGAATCTCTCGAATGCGGTCGCCGTGGCCGTCTACGAAGCCTGGCGCCAACTCGACTTCGCCGGCGCCGCACCCTGACGGCGGACCGCTTCTGACAGAATCACCGCAGGCAACGAGGAGCTCGCCATGGCCGACGACGACCCGCACGCCGCAGACGACGCCGGACACCGCGTCGACGCGAACGCACGCGCCTACTGGCGCGCCAATCTCCGCCTGGTGCTGCGCTGCCTCGCGGTCTGGTTCGCCGTGTCCTACGGCTGCGGAATCCTGTTCGTCGACGTCCTCGACCGGATTCACATCGCGGGCTTTCCCCTGGGCTTCTTCTTCGCCCAGCAGGGATCGATCTGGGTCTTCCTCGCCCTGATCGCCTACTACGTGCGTGCCATGGACCGCATCGATCGGCACCACGACGTCCACGAAGACTGAGGCAACGCCATGAGCCTGCAGGTCCTGACCTATCTCGTCGTCGGCGCCACCTTCGTGCTCTACATCGGCATCGCCCTGCGCACACGGGCAGGCAGCACCGGCGAGTTCTACGTGGCCGGCGGCGGCGTGCACCCGATCGCCAACGGCATGGCCACGGCAGCGGACTGGATGAGTGCCGCGTCCTTCATCTCCATGGCCGGGCTCATCGCCTTTCTCGGCTACGACGGCTCCGTCTATCTCATGGGCTGGACCGGCGGCTAAGTCCTCCTCGCGCTACTGCTCGCGCCCTATCTGCGCAAGTTCGGGCGCTTCACGGTCCCCGGCTTCATCGGCGAGCGCTACTACTCGCACACGGCCCGCGTCGTCGCGGTGATCTGCCTGATCTTCGTCTCCTTCACCTACGTGGCGGGACAGATGCGCGGCGTCGGCATCGTCTTCTCGCGCTTTCTCGAGGTCGACGTCACGACCGGGCTGCTCATCGGCATGGCGGTGGTGTTCGTCTACGCCGTACTCGGCGGCATGAAGGGCATCACCTATACGCAGGTCGCCCAGTACTGCGTGCTGATCTGCGCCTACACCGTGCCGGCGGTCTTCATCTCCCTGCAGGTCACGGGCAACCCCGTCCCGCAGCTGGCCTTCGGTGACACGGTCGCCGGCACGGACGTGCCGCTCCTCGCCCGCCTCGACGCGATCGTCACCGAGCTCGGCTTCCGGGCCTACACCGACGGCAGCAAGAGCACCATCGACGTCTTCTGCATCACGGCCGCGCTCATGGTGGGCACCGCCGGCCTGCCGCACGTCATCGTGCGCTTCTTCACCGTGCCCAGAGTCTCCGATGCGCGCCGCTCGGCCTTCTGGGCCCTGACCTTCATCGCGCTGCTCTACACCACCGCCCCCGCCGTCGGCGCCCTGGCCCGTCTCAACCTCGTCGAGACCATGCAGCCCGGCGCCGTGGGCAGCCCCACGGGCAATCTCGCCTACGCGGAGCGACCGGAGTGGTTCCGGACCTGGGAAGCGACGGGCCTGCTCGGCTACCGGGATCTCAACGCGGACGGCCGGATCCAGTACTACGACGACGGCAACCCCGCCTTCGCCGCGCGCGCGGCCGAGTACGGCTGGAAGGGCAACGAGCTGTCCGTCGATCGCGACATCCTGGTGCTGGCGAATCCCGAGATCGCGAAGCTGCCCGACTGGGTCATCGCCCTGGTCGCGGCAGGGGGCATCGCGGCCGCGCTGTCCACCGCGGCAGGGCTGCTGCTCGTGATCTCCGCCTCCATCTCCCACGATCTGCTCAAGGGCACCTTCATGCCGCAGATCAGCGAACGTGCGGAACTCATGGCGGGTCGCATCGCGGCCGCCGGCGCCGTCTGCCTCGCCGGCTATCTCGGCTACGATCCGCCGGGCTTCGTCGCCCAGGTGGTGGCCTTCGCCTTCGG
>JAZBPI010000092.1:0-12668 GCA_036351555.1 Pseudomonadales bacterium | reverse complement strand
GGAGCGGCTGACGAGCGATCTCGCCGATCGCGCACGGGCGCTGATCGACGAAGTCGAGGAGCTTGGCGGTATGGCCAAGGCGATCGAGGCAGGCCTGCCGAAGCGGCGAATCGCGGAGGCGGCCGCAAGGCGCCAGGCCGCGATCGACCGCGGCCAGGAGGTTGTCGTCGGTGTTAATCGCTACGTTGCCGAGGACCGCCCGGAAATACCGATCCGCGACGTGGATGCTCACGCTGTGCGTGAAAGGCAACGCGCAGTTCTCGCGAAGGTGCGCGAGGAACGGGATGAGGCAGGGGTTTGCGCTGCACTCGATGCTCTGGAGTCCGCGGCTCGTGACGAATCAGGGAATCTGCTCGCGCTTTCCATCGAAGCAGCTCGTGCGCGGGCCACGGTCGGCGAGATCAGCGGCGTGCTCGAGCGGGTCTGGGGGCGGCATCGAGCATCGGTCGAGGCGACCCCCGGCATCTATGGCGCTGCCTTCGAGGAGGATGAAGAGTGGCGGTCTCTTCTCGCGGCGATCGACCTGTTCCGGGCCGAGACCGGGGGGCTCCCCCGAATGCTCGTCGCGAAACTGGGTCAGGACGGCCATGACAGGGGTGCGGGCGTGATTGCATCGGCCTTCGGCGATGCCGGTTTCGAAGTCACGCTCTCGCAGATGTTCTCCACCCCTTTCGAGGTGGCGCGCCAGGCCGTGGAGGAGGGTGTGCACGTCATCGGCGTATCCTCTCTTGCTGGTGGCCATGGAACGCTTGTTCCGCAGCTCATGCATGAACTGCAGGCGGCTGGTGGAAGTCGAATTCGCGTCGTCGTGGGCGGGATCATTCCCGAGCAGGATCACGGTTTTCTGCAGCAGCTGGGCGTGGTCGGGATCTTCGGCCCCGGGACCCGAATTCCTTTCGCTGCGCATCGAATTCTCGAGTCGATCTCGCCGAGGTAGGTGAGTCCCGGATCCGGGTCCGCATCTTTGCGATGGCCCCGAATCCGGTGTGTAGGCGGATGTGCCTTCGACTGGTGCGCGCCGGCTGCGACTTTCAGCGTCCCGGCTCTTGATGACATCTACTCGACAGGGACGGTCCCGGACCCTGCTTGTCTTCGATTCTCCTACAGCGCCTCCCGCACCCGCCGGGCCAGTTCCTCGCGGCTGAAGGGCTTGGTGAGCAGGCTGCCGCAGGCGCCGGGCAGGGCGCCGGCCTCGAGCTCGTCCGCCGGGTATCCGGAAATGTAGAGCACGCGGGTGTCCGGACGGCAGGCGAGCACTCTGCGTGCGACCTCCGGTCCGCGCCTGGGTCCCGCCAGCAGCACGTCGGTGATGAGGAGATCGAAGGGCGTTCCGGCCTCGAGCGCGGCGTCCACCTCGCGCTCGGTCTGCGCGGGGATCACCTGATAGCCGAGGTCCTCGAGAAACGCCCGCAGCAACGCGAGCAGGTCGGCCTCGTCCTCGAGGACCAGCACCGTCTCGCCCTCGGCGCGGGGCCCGGCTTCCACCAGTGTCGCGGGGTCCGCAGGGGGCGCATGCGCCTCGGCCCTCGGGAGGAGCAGGGTCACGCGGGTACCGGCACCGACCTCGCTGTGGATCTCCACCTGGCCGCCTGACTGGCGCACGAAGCCGAACACCATGCTGAGCCCGAGCCCCGTGCCGCGGCCCGGTTCCTTGGTCGTGAAGAAGGGCTCGAAGGCCTTCTGCACCGTGGCGGCATCCATGCCGCGCCCGTCGTCCTCGATGCAGATGCTCACGTACTCGCCCGGTGTCGCCTCGAAGGCGCGGTCGCGCGCGCCCTCGGCCAGCAGCCGATTGGCGAAGGTGATGCGCAGCGTCCCGTCGCCGGCCATGGCGTCCCGGGCGTTGAGGACCAGATTGAGCAGGGCGTTCTCCAGCTGGGCGGGATCCACCATGCAGGGATTCAGATCGCCCGGTGCATCGACGACGATGCGCACGGCGGGTCCGAGGGTCGTGCGCAGGATGGGCGTCATGCGCGTGAGCACGTCCTGCAGATCGACGGCCCGGGGCGCGAGGATCTGGCGGCGCGAGAAGGCGAGCAGCTGCTGGGTCAGTGTGGCGCCGCGCCGGGTCGCTTCGAGGATCGGCTGGATGCTTTCCTCGAGTTCGGGCTGGCCGGCGGCGGCCTCGGCAAGGAGCTCGGCGTTGCCCATGATGATGCCGAGCAGGTTGTTGAAATCGTGCGCCACGCCGCCCGTGAGCTGCCCCACGGCTTCCATCTTCTGTGCCTGGCGCAGCTGTTCCTCGGTGATCCGCGCCTCGGTGACGTCGGTGCCGGTCATGAGGATCAGTGGTGCCTCGCCGATCTCGAGGGTCTCGACGTTCACGATCAGCTGCACGGGACCCTTGCGCCCGTAGGTGGTCACCTCGAAGTCCCGCAGACGTCCGCCTCCCGCGCGCACGGCGTCGAGCACGCGATTGCGGTTCTCCTCGGTGCCCCAGATGCCGAGTTCGAACGCGGTCCTGCCGATCGCCTTGCTGCGCTCGATGCCTGCGGTCTGCTCCCAGGCCTCGTTCACGTCGACGAAGACGCCCGTTTCGGCGTGGGTGATCGACAGGATGTTCCGAGCGGACTGGAAGGATTTGGTGAGCAGCTCGTTCGACCGCGCCAGCGCCCGCATCATCTCCTGGCGTTCGGTCACGTCCCGCGTGTTCACGAGCACGTGGGGGCGGCTGTCGAGTTCGAGGGTGAGCCCCACGCCCTCGATGTAGCGCCAGGATCCGTCACGGTGCCGGAAGCGGATCTCGACGGTCTCGGTCTCGCTCGCCCCCGACAGGACGCTGCCCAGGGCCGCGAGGGTCCGTGCCTGGTCGTCCTCGTGGATGTAGTCGAGAACGGGCCGTGCGAGCATCTCCGTCGGGACATAGCCGAAGACCCGCTCGACGGACGGGCTCTGGTAGACGATGGTGCCTGCACCGTCGAGCACCGTGATCACGTCGAGCGTCCGCTCGGCGAGGGCGCGATGGAACTCCGGCAGCTGTGTGACGTCGCGCTCGGGCGGACGGGGGCCGGTCATGGCCGGTACCCTCCAGGGTGGCATGGCGCACTCATCTGGGAAGGATAGTCCCGATCCTCGCAGGTGAGGGGTCGGCCGCGGAGCGGGGCAGAGCGACGCCGCTGCAGGCCCTGAGGGTCGTCGACGGAGAGAGGGGAGGCAGGACATGGCCGAAGACAGGGCCCCATCGGAACCGCTCGTACTCAGGGAGACGCCTCGTCCGGGCGTGGCGCGCCTTGTGCTGAACCGACCGGAACGGGCCAATGCCCAGGACTACGCACTGCTCTACGCCCTGAACGACGCCTTCGACGCGGCGGTGGCGGACGACGATGTCCGCGTGATCGTGCTGGCTGCCGCGGGTCGGCACTTTTCCTCCGGCCACGACCTCGCCGGCGGCGACTTCGATCTCGCGGCTGCGGCGCTGGGTCCCTGGGGCGGCTTCGGGCTGCCCGGTATGGAAGGCCACTGGGCGCGGGAGGAGGAGGTCTATTTCGGGCTCTGCTGGCGCTGGCGCAATCTGCCCAAGGTCACGATCGCCGAAGTGCAGGGCAAGGTGATCGCCGGCGGCATGATGCTCGTCTGGCCCTGCGATCTCGTGGTCGCCGCGGAGGACGCGACCTTTCAGGATCCCGTGGTCGCGCTCGGCGCCAATGGGGTCGAGTACTTCGCTCACCCCTGGGAGCTGGGCGTGCGCAAGGCCAAGGAAATGCTGTTCACGGGCCGGTCGATCACGGCGCGGGTCGCCCAGCGGCTCGGTATGGTGAATCGCGTGGTGCCGGCGGAGCGCCTCACGGCGGAGACCCTGGCGCTCGCCGAGGAGATCGCGGCTCAGCCGACCATGGCGCTGAAGGCCGCCAAGGAGTCGGTGAACCAGATGCAGGATGCCCAGGGCTTCCATACGGCGCTGCGTGCGGCCATGTCCCTGCAGCAGCTGGCGCACGCGCACAACTACCTCGTGCACGAACTGCCGGTGGATCCCGCGGGCGCGGAGGCGGTCAGGACGCTGGTCAGGAAGCCGCCCCTCGAGGAGTGAGGCCCCGCCACCGGCGGCGGGGCTCAGCGGAAGGTGAACACCGCGCCGGCGTCGCCGGCCGTATCGTCCGCGCTGTTGCCGCCCGGCCCCGTTGCCGCGCTGGCTTCGCCCGGTGCCCCGATCACGAGCGACTCGCTCTCGAGGGCGAGGGCGCTGCCGAAGGCATCTCCCGCGTCCGTGTTGGACGCCTTCACATAGGCACGGATCAGGAAGCTCGCGCCGTCGTCCAGGAAGAGATAGGCGGCGCCGGCGTCGCCTGCGGTGTCGTCGGTCGCGTCTCCGTCGATGCCGGTCGCGTTGCTGGCCTCGCGCGGCGCGCCGATCGCGATCGCCTGGCCTGCCAGGGCGAGCGAGGTTCCGAAACCGTCCCCCGCGTCGGCGTTCGGGGCCTTCAGGTACTGGCCCTGGGTCCAGACGCCGCTGTTGTTGCGCATGAACAGGTAGGCAGCGCCGGCGCCCGGTGCGGTGTCGTTGCCCTGGACCCCGGTGGCGCTGGCTTCCCCTGGGGCCCCGACGACCAGGCGGTCGCCGCGGAGCGCCAGCGCCTTGCCGAAACCATCGGCGGCGTCCGTGTTCGAGGCCTTCAGGTAGGCCTGCTGGCTCCAGATCCCCGCTGTGCGCGTGAACAGGTAGACCGCCCCCGCGTCACCGGCCGTGTTGTCCGCCTGATTGCCACCGACTCCGGTCGCGATGCTCGCTTCGCCGGGTGCCCCGACGGCCAGGCTGTCGTCGTCGAGGGCGACGCTGCTGCCGAAGGCGTCGAAGGCGTTCGTGTTGGACGCCTTGAGGTAGACCTCCTGCGCCCAGTCGCCGCCGCCGTCGCGCGCGAAGACGTAGACGGCCCCGGCCTCGGCCGCGAAATCGTCGAAAGGATCGGCGTTGAGGCCGAAGCCCGCACTCGCTTCGGCGGGCGCGCCGACGGCGATGCGATCGCCGGAAAGGGCCACTGCGGCGCCGAAGCGGTCTCCGGCGCCCGTATTCCCTGCCTTCAGATACGCCACCTGGCGCCAGCGGCCGGACCCATCGCGCTCGAAGACGTAGGCGGCACCGGCGTTGCCGGCGCTGTTGTCGGTCTGATCGCTGTCCACACCGAACCCGGCGCTGGCCTCTCCCGGCGCTCCGACCACGAGCCGGTCGCCGTCGAGGGCGAGGGCTGCGCCGAAGCCGTCGAAGGCCTCGGAGTTCGAGGCCTTCAGATAGGCCGCCTGGATCCAGGCGCCGCGGTCGTCCCGCTCGAAGAGATAGACGGCGCCGGCCTCGCCGGCGCTGTCGTCGTCCTCGTTGCCGTCGACGCCGTTCGCGGCGCTCGCTTCTGCGGGCGCGCCGATGGCGAGGCGGCCGCCGGAGAGGGCGAGGGTCGTGCCGAAGCGATCGCCGGCGTCCGTGTTCGAGGCTTTCAGATAGCCCGCCTGGGCGAAGGCGGCGATGTCCTGGCGGCTGATGTCGATGCGGTAGCTCCGGGTGGTCACCCTGTCCTCCGCGGTCACCTCGATCAGGGTGCTTGCGGTCCCGGTGGACAGGTCGATCGCAGCGCCGGGGGCGCCGGAGGCGACGGCGCGTCCGTCGATGCGGATCCCCGCCCCGGGGTCACGGGTCGTGGCGGTGACGCGGGTGCTGTCGGCGAGGACGCCCACGCTTGCGGTGTAGTCCGTCTGCGCGGCCTGGAAGACCTGGTCCAGCGCCCCGGGCTCGAGGGTGAGGGCCGCGAGGCTCGCATCCGTACTCGGCGGTGGCGCCCGGTCGCCGTCCGCGGTGCCGATCCCGCAGGCCGCCAGCAGCAGCATCGTCAGGGCCGCGAGGCCGGGGCGCAGGGCGCAGGTGGCGCTGGGGTAGGGTTTCGCATGCATGGCCGGATCGTCCCTCGGGGGCGTGGGGATCGTTGTGGCGCGCGAACCGCCGGGCGTCATTCTGCGACGACGGCGCCTGCGACACCAATGGGGGGCCGCACCAGCCGTGCGCGAGCCGCAGGGCGGCCCGGACCCCGGGTGCTGCGCGCTATGCTGGCGAGGGCCGACGCCGAGGGCTGGATGGACAGGATCGAATTCGAAGTCGAACCGGGGCTGCTGCTGGTCGGTGACCGCCTGGGCACCCGCTCGTCGCCGACGGCCCCCACGGTGCTTCTCGCCCACGGGGGTGGACAGACGCGCGGGGCCTGGGGCGGTACGGCGCAGGCCCTGGCGGCCGCGGGCCATCGCGCGATCATGCTGGATCTGCGCGGTCACGGCGAGAGTGGCTGGGCGCCGCACGGCGACTATGCCACGGCGCGCTTCGCTGCGGATCTGGTTGCCGTTGCCCGATGCCTCGAGGGGCCTGTGGTGCTCGTCGGCGCCTCGCTGGGGGGCCTCGCGGGCATGCTGGCCGAGGGCGAACTCGCGCCGGGGACCTTCTCGCGCATGGTGTTCGTGGACGTCGCCCCGCAGCTCGAGCCGGAGGGCGTCGCGGGCATCGTCGGCTTCATGCGGGCGCACCTGGACGAGGGCTTCGCCACCCTCGACGACGCAGCCGACGCCATCGAGCGCTACCTGCCGCAGCGCCGGGGGCGACGCAATCCGGAAGGCCTGCGCAGGAACCTCCGCCTGGGCGCGGACGGGCGCTGGCGCTGGCACTGGGATCCCCGCTTCATGGCCCCGTCGGCCTCGCCGCAGGGGACGGACCACAGGGACCGCCTGGAACGCGCGCTGGCCTCCATCGAGGTGCCCGTGCTGCTGGTGCGCGGGCGCATGAGCGAACTCGTGAGCGAAGCCGGGGTCGCCGCCTTCCTGCGCTGCGCGCCCCATGGCAAGGTCGTGGACGTCGCGGGTGCGGGTCACATGGTCGCCGGTGACCGCAACGACGCCTTCACCGACGCGGTCGTCGAGTTCATCAGCTGAGTCGGGGTGCCCCCGCCTTCACGATTTCTTCGCTTCCGCCGGGTCACCATGAGACGAATTCGATGGGGAGTCGATCGATATGTCGAGCCGAGCCGCACTGCGAACCCTGACCCTGATCCTGTCCATGGTGCTCGTGCCCCTGGCCCAGGCCCGCGGGCCGGCGCCCACGGAGGCGCCTGCCGCCGGAGCGCCGGCCGCCGCCGCGGCGCCGAGAGGCGGCCCGCCCCTGGGCTGGCAGACCCAGCTCGGCGTCGGCGCCATCGTCAACCCCGACTACGTGGGCGCGGAAGACTACGGGGTGATTCCGATCCCCTATTTCGAATTCCGCTACCTGGACGAGCGCGGCACTCTGTTCTTCGCGAACGTGCCCCAGGGCATCGGCGGCTACTTCCTTCGCCGCCGCTCCGCCACCGGGCGTTCCCTGAATCTGGGTGTGGCGCTCGCCCCGGGCTTCAACGTTCGGGGGGACGAGATCGCGGGGCTGCAGGAGGTCGGTCCTGCCACAGAGGCCCGTTTCCTGGTGGAAGCGAACGCAGGTCGCTGGAGCTACTCCGCGACCTTCGCGCAGGACGTGGGCAACGGCCACGAAGGCGCCTACCTCGATCTGTCGGTGCTCCGCCAGGGGCGCATCGGGCAGCGCGGCGGTTTCTACGCGATCGGTCCGGTGCTGCGGATCGGCGACGAGACCTACAAGGACTCGCTGTTCTCCGTCTCTCCCGAGGAAAGCCTCCCCTCCGGGCTTCCGGCCTATCAGGCGGAGGAAGGGCTCGAGCGGGCCGGTCTCCAGGCGCTCGTGAGCCTGCCCCTGGGCACGGGTCCCTGGCGCTGGACGGCGATCGGCCGTGCGAGCCGGCTCTTCGACGAGGCCGCGGAAAGCCCGGTCGTCATCGACAAGAACCAGTACTTCTTCCTCACCTCGATCACGCGCCGGTTCTGATCGCCGGCGCTGTCCGGGCAGAGGGCACGGCGGACGCGGCACTCGGCGAGGCGATCCGCTCCAGGCCCCGCTCACCGACGCCGAGCCGGCCGACGGTCGCCACACCCCGGCGCACGCCGGCCTGGGGGGCGAGCAGGAACAGATCGCCGTTGCGCCCGGTGAGCTGCCGCGGCACGCCGACGCGCGCGGCGAGGCGCGCATGCGCCTGCATGTGGCGCTCGGTGCCGTGGGTCGGCACGGCGATGCCCGGGCGGACCCACTCGTACATGGCGCGCAGCTCGTCCTCGCAGGGGTGCCCGGAGGCGTGGATCAGGGCGTCCTCCGCGGTCACGATCTCGACGCCGCGCTGGCGCAGACGTTCGGTGAGCGCTTCCAGGGTCCGTTCGTTGCCCGGAATTACCCGTGAGCTGAACAGCGCCCGGTCTCCTGCATCGAGTTCCACATCGGGATGCGTGCCCCGCGACAGGCGATCCATGGCGGCATGCGGGTCCCCCTGGCTGCCGGTGGCCACCATGAGGATCTCCTGTCGCGGCAGATAGCCGATCTCCCGGCTGTCGACCAGGGTGCCCTCGGGTGCCCAGATCCCCGCGGCGCGGGCGGCGGCGACCATGTTGCGCAACGATCGCCCGAGCACCGTCATGTAGCGTCCCGTTTCCCGAGCGACCCGGGCGAGCGTGTGCAGGCGTGCGACGTTGCTGCCGAAGGAGGTCACCACGACGCGGCCCGGCGCGCTCGCCACGCATTCGCGCAGGCCGGCGTGCAGCTCCGCTTCCGACCGCGAGTGCCCGGCCTCCAGGGCGTTGGTGGAGTCGCAGACCATGGCGTCCACGCCGGCGCGGCCGAGGGCGCGGAAGCGTTCCGCATCGAAGGCAGGGCCGAGTACGGGGCCGGGATCGAGCTTCCAGTCGCCCGTGTGGAGGACCGTCGCCGCGGGCGTGCGCAGCACCAGGCCGTGCGCCTCGGGAATCGAGTGCGTGATGGCGAGCCACTCCACCTCGAAGGCGCCCAGGGCGATCCGGTCCCCGGTCTCGATGACGTGCAGGGGCACGGCATCGAGCAGCCCATGCTCCGCCAGTTTCCGCCGCAGCACCTCGGCCGTGAAGCGCGTGGTGTACAGGGGGCAGCGCAGTCGCGGCCAGAGATGGGCGACGGCGCCCACGTGATCCTCGTGGGCGTGGGTCACGAGCAGGGCCGTCAGCGCGTCCCGGCGCTCCACGATGAAGCCGGGATCGGCCATCTGCACGTGCGGGCCGGGCTCCCCCTCACGTGCGAAGGTGACCCCGCAGTCCACCATGAGCCACTGACCCGCGTGACCGTAGAGATTCAGGTTCATCCCGATCTCGCCGGTCCCGCCGAGGGGCAGGAACCAGAGTTCGTCGTGCCCGGGCGTCACGAGCTGCAGGAGAGCATGGAGCAGCCCGCTCGGTCCCGCGCCCAGTCCGGCCGGCGCCCGGCCCAGTCCGCGTGCGCAGGCTGGACGTCATAGGGCCGGCGCAGGACCTCGAGGAGCTCGCCGATCATGGACGGATCGCCGGCTTCGGCGCGGTCGATGGCGAGCTGGGCAAGATAGTTGCGCAGCACGAACAACGGATTGGTGCGGTTCATGGCCGCGCGCCGCGCCTCCGGCTCGGAGGGGTCGGCGTGCACGCGCGCCACGTAGCGGCGCAGCCAGGCGGCGAGGCGCTCACGGTGCCGGGGCGGCGGGTCGGCGTAGAAGGCGGGGAGCAGCGGTGCGAGCAGCGCCTCGTCGTCGATGCCTCCGGAGCGTGCCCGGGCGACATCGACGTCGGCGAGGAAGCGGTGGAACAGGGTCATGTCCGTCTCCACGTCCTGCAGGAGACGCTGCATGTCGTTGACGAGGCCCGCATCCCCCGGCTCGAAGCGCGTCAGACCGAGCTTCGCGGCCATCATCTCCTGCCAGGCGCGCTCGAAGGTCTGGCCGAAGCCGTTCACGGCCTCCTGCAGCGGGGCCACGTCGCCGATCAGCGGATAGAGCGCGTTGCCCAGCTGCACCAGGTTCCACATGGCGATCTGTGCCTGGTGGCCGAAGCGGTAGCGACGGCCCGCGGCGTCCGTGGTGTTCGGCGTCCAGTCCGGGTCGTAGTCGTCGAGCCAGCCATAGGGGCCATAGTCGATGGTCAGCCCCAGGATCGACATGTTGTCCGTGTTCATCACGCCGTGCACGAAGCCCACGCGAAGCCATTCGACGATCATGCGCGCCGTGCGGGCGCCGACCTCCCGATAGAGCGCAAGCCAGCTGTCGCGCCCCGGTGGCGCCGTGCCGACCAGCTCCGGGAAGTCCTGTTCCAGGGTGTAGTCCAGGAGCCTGCGCAGCAGATCGAGCTCCTGGCGCGCGGCGAGCAGTTCGAAGTTGCCGAAACGCAGGAAGCTCGGTGCGACGCGGCAGACGATGGCGCCGGGCTCCGGCGCCGCGTTGCCGTCGTAGAACATGTCGCGGACGACCTGTTCACCGGTGCTCACCAGGGCCAGGGCGCGCGTCGTGGGCACGCCCAGGTGATGCATGGCCTCGCTGCACAGGAACTCGCGGATCGAGGAGCGCAGCACGGCGCGACCGTCGGCGGTGCGCGAGTAGGGGGTGGGTCCCGCGCCCTTGAGCTGCAGGGACCAGCGTTCGCCCAGACGGTTCTCGATCTCGCCCAGGTTGATCGCGCGGCCGTCGCCGAGCTGTCCGGCCCAGTTGCCGAACTGGTGCCCGCCGTAGCACATGGCATGAGGGTCCATGCCGGGCAGCAGGCGGTTGCCCGCCATGACCTCGGCGAAGGCCTGGGAGCGGCAGAACGCCTCGGGCAGGTCGAGGCGCTCGGCCACCTCGGCGGACCAGGCGAGCGTGCGTGGCGCGGCGACGGGCGTGGGTTCGACGCGCGACCAGCAGGCGCCGAACACCTGGCGACGGGTATTGCGGGTGTCCGGATCGCCGGGCAGGCGCGCCGTGAAACGGCTGCCGATCTCGGGCAGGTCCGCCAGGTCGGATATCGATGCGCTGTCTCGAATCATGATCGGGGGGTCTCTCGCGTCTGCTTCGCCGACTGCGCAGGCGCCTGCGCCAACGCCGCTACTCTAGCAGCCCGCTCCTGCCCGACGGCCGATCCGCGTGCGCGGGCTCGTACGGACGACCCGCACGGGGCCTGCCTGCTGCTCTGCTACCCTTTGCGGCCCCAAGGGCATCGAGGAGCCATCCATGCGTCTTCGACCGGCGATCATGGGCTGGGCGGTCCTGCTCATGCTGCTGACCGGCTGCACCAATCTCGGGCCACGCTCCCTGGAGGCCGGGCGCGCCGACTACAACATCGCGCTGCGCGACACGGCGGACGAACAGCTGCTCTCCAACCTGGTGCGGCTGCGCTATCGGGATCGGCCCTACTTTCTCGAGGTGGCCTCCGTCACCACCCAGTTCAAGTACGCGCCGAGCGTCAGCGGCAACTTCGCGGTCGAGGGGCCGCGCATCGACGACGACTTCGGTGTCGGCGTCGAAGGGCTCTACGAAGAGACGCCGACCATCGCCTACACGCCTCTGCAGGGAGATGCCTTCGCCCGGCGTCTGCTCACGCCCGTCTCCATCGAGTCCCTGGTGCTCCTGAGCAACTCCGGCTGGAGCGGGGGACGGCTCCTGCGCCTCTGCGTGCAGCGCCTCAACGACGTCCCCAACGCGGTCACGGCCTCGGGTCCCACGCCGGAGCTGGCGCCGGACTTCGAGCGCTTCAGCGCCCTCGCCGCCGCCATGCGGACGCTGCAGCTGCGCGATCAGATCACCTTCGGCGCCATCCGGGGCGAAGAGGGCATCCAGCTCGCCCTGCTGATCACCAACGGCGGAGAGGGCACCGCGGAGTACCGCGAGATGACGACCATGCTCGGTCTCGCGCCCGGGCTGCGCGTCTATCGGCTGGAGAACGCGCTCCGCTACGGGCGCGACGACACGGTGAACGTGCAGACGCGATCCCTGAACGGGGTCCTCTATTTCCTCTCCCACGCGGTCGAGGTGCCGCCGGAGCACATCGAGCGCGGCTGGGTCACGCGCACGCGCACGCCGTCCGGTGCCGACTTCGACTGGCACGCGATCACCGACGATCTGCTGACCATCCGTGCCTCCCGATCCCGGCCGGAGCATGCGGCGGTGATGACGCGCTACCGCGATCACTGGTTCTGGATCGCCGACGACGATCTCGGCTCCAAGTCCACCTTCTCGCTGCTCACCCAGCTGTTCGCGCTCCAGGCCGGCTCCGCGGACGGCGCGACGCCCGTGCTCACGCTGCCCATCGGTGGCTGAGGTCCCCTGAAACGAACACGGCGCCCGCAGGCGCCGTGTCGTCTTGCCCCGAGGCGTTCGCCTCACTTCTTCGCCTTGCGTTCCTTGGTCTCGCGAATCACCTCTTCCGCCACGTTGGCGGGGCAGGGGGCGTAGTGCGAGAACTCCATGGAGAACTGGCCACGACCGGACGTCATGGTGCGCAGATCACCGATGTAGCCGAACATCTCCGCGAGCGGGCAGTCCGCCTTGACGCGGACACCGGTCGCCGCGGATTCCTGCGCCTTGATCATGCCGCGCCGACGGTTCAGGTCACCGATCACGTCACCGACGTGGTCGTCGGGCACGAAGACGTCCACCTTCATGACGGGCTCGAGGAGCTGCGGTGCCGCCTTGGGCACGGTCTGCCGGTAGGCGGCCTTCGCGGCGATCTCGTAGGCGATGGCCGAGGAGTCCACCGGGTGGAAGCCGCCGTCCTTGAGGACGACCTTGACGTCGAGGAGCGGGAAGCCGGCGAGCGTGCCTTCCTCCATGCTCAGGCGGAAGCCCTTGTCCACGGCGGGCCAGAAT
>JAZBPI010000091.1:0-11388 GCA_036351555.1 Pseudomonadales bacterium | reverse complement strand
GCCCCCGTACGCTCGACCCGGCGCCCCCGGGCGGTCAAGGATCCACGTCAAGTCAGCCTCGAATCGCAGCCGGGTCGCGCCGGTCTCGGGCCCCGGTCCCGGCCCCCCGAGCGGACAGCGGGAACCCGGAGTGGGACCTTCGATACGCCGATCAGGACGCGCCCGACGTGGGCAGGGCACGGCACCCTCGCGCCGCTTCGGTGGCTCCGTTCGGGGTTCGAGGGTCGGGAGAACGGCGACAGGGCCCACGGATTCCGTCGCAGCGCCGCAGTCCAGACCGATCAGATCCAGCTCAGGGCGCGCGCAATGATCCCGCCGGCATCGTTCGTCGCGCAGTCGCCGTGCGCAATCACCAGTCGCTCGGCGTGCCAGTCGAGGACCCGGGCGCGCGCCGCGCGCGCCGAACGACGGTGCAGGAAACTCGCGCGCCACTCTCGCGGCGTGCTGCCGCCTGCGCCGACGAGGCCATCGAGCCGCATGAGTGCGCCGCGCCAGCCGTGCATGGCGGATCGGGGATGCCGCTGGATGAGATCGCAGAACAGGGCGGTCCGCGACGGCCGGTGCAGGAACACGACCTCCTCGAGGGCGAAGGATCCGCGGAACAGGACCTGGTCGATCTCCGCGGACCAGGCCGGCGCAGGTGCGTCGCCGAGTTCGCCGAGGAAGCGCAGATCGGGACGTTTCCGCGCGAGGCCCGGCGAAGCGTAGAGCGCGGCGTCCGGCCAGCGCGCGGCCCACTGATCGAGAAAGAGATGATGGAGCTTGTTCGGCGCCACGATATGGCGCACGGGGCCGAGGGCGTCGACGGCGGCCCCCAGGGAGGGCGTGAGCTCGATCGGCGACCAGACCCAGAGACTTCCGTCGGCCAGCTGCGCGATCGCCATCCGGGTCGGATAGGGAAAGCCGTAGAAGGACACCACGGGCCCGTCAGCCAGGTGGAGCGACGGACCGAAGCGCTCGAGCAGTGGCGCCTTCACGACGGGACGGCCGCTCCGGACAACGAGGGGAGCGCGACGACGGCGGTCCGTCCTTCTGCGGACGCCAGAGGTGGATTCAACTGAACCGCACCGGCACCCGGCGGGCCCCGAAATGCTCCGGCTCGGCCTCGAAGCGGCCGGCCACCGGCGTCCCGCAGTCCCGGCAGCAGCTCTGACCATCGAGATGCCAGCGACCCAGCTCGTAGCCATCGCGCTCGATCAGCAAGGCGCCACAGTGCGCGCACCAGGTGCTGCTCCCTTCCGGATCCCGCACGTTCCCCGTATACGCGTAGCGCACCCCGGCATCCAGCGCGATGCGCCGCGCCCGCTGCAGCGTTTCGATGGGCGTGGGCGGCACGTCACGCATCTTCCAGTCGGGATGAAAGGCGGTGAAGTGCATGGGCACGTCGCGCCCGAGGTGATCCACCACCCACCGCGTCATGGCCTCGAGCTCCTGGGGGCTGTCGTTCTCCCCGGGAATCAGCAGTGTGGTGAGCTCGAACCAGACATCGGTCTCGTCGTGCAGGTACTGCAGCGTGTCGAGCACGTCCGCGAGATGGGCCCCGCAGACCTTGAGATAGAACCGCTCCGTGAAGCCCTTCAGATCGACGTTGGCGGCGTCCATGTGCGCGAAGAACTCGCGACGCGGCGCGTCGCAGATCCACCCCGCGGTGACCGCCACCGCCTGCACGTCACGTTCATGGCAGGCCTTCGCCACGTCGATCGCGTACTCGTGGAAGATGACCGGATCGTTGTAGGTGAAGGCGACGCTGCGGCAGCCCAGGCGTGCCGCCGCGTCTGCCAGGGCTTCGGGGCTCGCCGCGTCCATGAGCCGATCCATTTCCCGCGACTTGCTCATGTCCCAGTTCTGACAGAACTTGCAGGCGAGGTTGCAGCCCGCCGTCCCGAAGGACAGCACTGCCGACCCCGGCAGGAAGTGCGCAAGGGGTTTCTTCTCGATGGGATCGATGCAGAAGCCACTCGAACGGCCGTAGCTGAAGAGTCGCAGTCGCCCGTCCTCGACGCCGCGGACGTAGCACAGACCCCGCTGGCCTTCGTGCATCCGGCAGTGGCGGGGACAGAGATCACACTGCACGCGGTCGTCGTCGAGCGTCTGCCAGTACTGCGTCTCCACCACACCGTCGCGAACGAGTTCGGTCATGTCGGCACCCTCCCGGACTGAACCTTGATCCGGATCAGCCCCGTAACCATATGGAACGGAGATGGTGGTGGCCGGTATCGGAAACAAGCCGCGGCCCATCGCCCGGGAGCTGACCATGAGCACGATTCGCCCGCCCGCGGTCGCGGGCATGTTCTATCCGGGCGAGGCCGGACGCCTCGCACAGGCGCTTGCGCAGCTGCTCGCTGCGGACGACGAGGAGCGGTGCGAACGCCCGCGTGCGCTCATCGTGCCCCATGCGGGCTACGCCTATTCCGGCGCGATCGCCGCCACCGCCTATCGACGCATCGCCCCATGGGTCGACGGCATTCACCGGGTGGTGCTGCTCGGCCCTTGTCATCGCGTCTGGGTCCAGGGCATGGCCCTGCCCCGGGCGCGGGCCTTCGACACACCGCTGGGACGGATTCCGGTCGATGCCTGCGTCGACGACCTCCTCGCGCTGCCGGAGGTGCAGCAGTCCGATGCCGCGCACGCGCTCGAGCATGCCCTCGAGGTGCAGCTGCCCTTCCTGCAGACGCTGCTCGATCAGTTCACGCTGATCCCCGTCGTCGTCGGCGGCGCGTCACCCGAGGCCGTCGCGGCCCTGCTCGATCACTGCGTGGACGACAGCACCCTGGTGGTGGTCAGCAGCGATCTGTCCCACTTCCACACGGACGCACAGGCGCGGCGCATCGACGCCGCGACGGCAGGGCGCATCGAACAGCTGGCCTGCGATCTACGAGGAGAGGAGGCCTGCGGCGCTGCGCCGCTGAACGGCCTGCTCTACTGGGCACGACGACAGGGCCTGGAGATCCACCGCCTGGCGCTCGCGAACTCCTCGGACACCACCGGCCCACCCGAGCGGGTCGTGGGCTACGGCGCCTGGTGCCTCGACGCACCGGCAGAGCGATCCTGATGCGCACCGCCGATGGGGAACGCCTGCTGGCGGTAGCGCGCGCCAGCATCGAGGAGGGTCTGCGCACCGGGCGCCCCCTGCGCGTGCGGGTCGACGACTACCCCGAGGCGCTGCGCGCGCCCGGGGCGAGTTTCGTGACCCTCGAGAAGCAGGGTCACCTGCGCGGTTGCCGGGGCATGCTGCAGGCCGAGCGACCGCTCGTGGAGGACGTGGCGCTGAATGCCTTCGCCACCGCCTTCGAGGACCCCCGCTTCCCGCCCCTCGACGCCGCGGAGCTGGACGGCATCGACATCAGCCTGTCCGTTCTCGAAGCACCGCAGCCCCTCGACGTCCACAGCCTCCGTGAGCTCGAGCAGCGGCTGCGCCCCGGCGTCGATGGCCTGATCATCGACGACGGTCGCCACCGGGCCACCTTCCTGCCCTCGGTGTGGGAACAGCTGCCCGACCCACGCGCCTTCATCGACCAGCTCTGGCGCAAGGCAGGGCTGCCCGTCGGCACCTGGCCTGCATCACTGCGCGTGCAGCGCTACGGCGCGGAGAAGATCGCGGGCTCCTGATCGTCTGCGCCAGAGCAGCGGCACCCGCGCGAGCTCATGAAGGCGGATGAACGCCGGGCCATGCGGCAGGTGCCGAGCCGAGCGTGCAGGCCGGACGCGACCAGCGCATGGGCACGCCGTCGATGTGCAGGGGCGGCCGCAGGCGTCGCGCGGGGCCCCAGGGCGTGACCTCGATGGCATCGTCACAGTCCTCGAGCGGGATGCTTCGTTCCAGGTGGGCCTCGGCGTCCTGGGGCATGGAGACCAGCAAGGCAGCCGTTCGGGCCAGGGAGAGGCGTGCATGGCGCCCTCCCGCGGTGCTGAGGGCGCCCGCCAGGGCGCGCAGGATCGCCGCGGCCATGAGATAGCCCGTCGCGTGATCGAGGGCCTGTACCGGGAGCGGCGTCGGGCAGTCGGCGCCAGCCCAGCGTCGACCCGCGTCCGCGATACCGCTGCTCATCTGCACGAGGCTGTCGAAGCCGCGCCGGGTCGCCCAGGGACCGGTCCAGCCGTAGGCGTCGAGGGTGACCTCGAGCAGCGCCGGGGCCAGCCGGGCTCGCGTCGCGGCGCCGTAGCCGAGGCGGTCGAGAGCGTCAGGGCGGTAGCCGTGCACGAGCAGGTCCGCCTCGCTGAGCAGCGCCTCGAAGCACGCGCGATCCTTCGCGTCGTCGAGGCGAAGGCACGCACAGTGCTTGCCGAGCGTGATGTCCGGCACCAGGTTCGCCTCCTCCCAACCCGGTGGGTCGATACGCAGCACCTGGGCACCGAATCCGGCAAGGGTTCGTGTGGCGACCGGGCCGGCAAGCACCCGCGTGAGATCCAGGACGCGCAGGCCGTTCAGCGGCTGCTCCAGGGTCGCCGGCCAGGCGCGCGGCCGGCGTACCGGCGACGAACCCCAGGTGATCAGCGGCTCGTCCCCGACCGCACGGCCCTGCGGATGCGCCGCCCAGGCTTCGACGCTGCGCATGCGAGCGGCGACGCCGCCGGCCGCGATGATGTCCTGCTCGAGCGCGTCGGCATCCCAGCGCGCGACGGCCTCGGCCACGCGCGCCCGTTCCGCAGTCACGCCGAGGACCGCCAGTGCGGCGGCTCGGTGACGCGGCAGATTCGTGTGCAGCCTGATCCAGTCGTTCTGCGCGGTGTAGTCGCCGGCCACCGCGTCCCAGACCGGTGGCAGGGACCAGCCGATCGGAACGATCGACTGCAGGCACCACAGCGACGCAAGGCGCTGATCGACCCGCACCGCGGGTGCCTGCGGAGCGAGCCCGAGCTCCGAGACGAGCGCGGCGACCGAGGCGCCCACGGCACCGACGGCTGCGGCGGCGAGGTCGGACACGGCGAAACACGACGGAAAGCGCGCCTCACCCACGACCTCCGCGCCCCGATCCAGCCCGAGGGCCGCCTCGATCGACTCCATCGCCCCTGTCCTCCATCACCCTGCGGAGCGCATTGGAGCACGCGCGCAGGCGTCGACACAGGGGCGCGTTCCTGATGCACCCTTGGCACTGATCCGGGTACAAGGTGCGTCGCCGTGAAAGACGGGCAGGCCACGGAGCACCGCCGCATCATGAATGCGGTGGTGCGGCGCAGGCATGAAGCACCGCGTCGCCACGCGTAGTATCCGGAACCGGGCGGCGCGCGCAGCGGCCCGGCCGAGGTGCAGCAGATCGATGTGGATCGCATCGGCGGCATCCTGATCGCCGTGCCGCAGGCTGCCGCACGCGCCCACGCTGGCACGGCGCTGCCTTCCGGCGACGCTGGGGGAGAGAAGACACCCAGAAGGGCGGCGACCCGGAGCTTGCCGCCAGCTGGCGGCGGCCGATCGCATTCCGGAACGCGGAGGATCGATGAGCGCATCGCGCGACCCGTTGGATCAGGACATCGAGACCCATCTCGCGGTGCCGACGGTGGAGGTGTACTGCGATCTGCGCGTCCGGGCCGGCTTGAGCGCGAGGTCTCCGGAGGCGGCGGCAGCCGGCCTGCGGGGCTCGCTGTTCGCGGTCCAGCTGCGTCTGGGCGGCAGGACCGTCGGCATGGGTCGCGTGATCGGCGACGGCGGCTGCACCTATCAGGTCGTGGACATCGCCGTCCTGCCCGAGCACCAGGGCAAGGGGCTCGGCAAGCGCATCATGGCCGAGATCATGCACTTCATCGATCGGCAGGTGCCCGAATCTGCCTACGTCAGCCTGCTGGCCGACGGCGACGCGCACCATCTCTATCGGCAGTTCGGCTTCGAGGCCACGGCGCCGGCATCGATCGGCATGGCACTCAAGCGGCCACGCCCTCCTTCCCGGGGCCAGGGCGTCTGAGGATCTTGCGGAAGCCGGACCCGGACGGGCCGAAGCGCATGGCGCGGCAATCGATCAGCGCGGGGGAGGATCACCGTAGAGGCGCGCCAGGAGCGCTTCCGCCGCCGCGCGCGGGACACCGATCCAGTCCGCAGCCGCCTCCACCGTATCGCAGGTCATGATGAAGTCCTTCGCGCCTTCGTCGGAAAAGCCGGCGTACATGCGCGACATGCCGAGCGCGAGATCGCCGGGCGCGATCAGGGCGATGCGTGAGCGGGCACCGCGCTGCTGGACGAAATCACCCTGAAGGACGCCGAGCGTCTGGAAGTGGCTCGCGTTCGCCGTCATGTCCCGCAGGCGCCGCATGTCGGCGATGCAGTCCTGGCCCGGTAGATGGCGCGGATCCGTCAGCAACCGCTCCGTCATGGCAAGCATGTCGGCGCCACTCACCTCGTCGGCGAAGACGATGACCGTCAATCGGCAGTCAGGATCGACCTCGTAGGAAACGCTCACCGGCTCGCACTCGCAAGGGCCACCTGTGCGTGTCCCGAATGTGCCCATGCCGCGGCAGGATAAACCAGGCGGCCGCTCCAGGGCACACAGACTGACTCCAGCGCCGGGTCGCGAGCCATTCCGCGCCCGGAGCCCCCGGCGGGTCCGCGCGATCTGCCTGCGTCGCCAGGGGCGGTGGTGCCAGGCGGCGGACAGGACACGGCCGGTTCTCTATCCTTGACCTTCACACTTCGCCGTCGACGGGAGATCAGCGCGTGTCCGCTCGCGTCTGGCTTGCAGGGGCTACGGGATACATCGGTCGCGCCGTTGCCGCAGAGCTGGTGTCGCGCGGCCACGAGGTCACGGCCCTTGTTCGACCCGGGCACTCCACCCTGGGCGACGGGACCGCCGAGGGCGCGCTCGCGGGCTGCCGGATCCTGGAAGTCGATCTGACCGCATCGGGCTCCGCGAAGACCGGCCTGGAGGGCGAGACGACGGACGCGGTCTTCTCCTGCCTCGCCTCGCGGACCGGCGTCGCCGAGGACGCCTGGCGCGTCGACCATGGGGCCAATGCCCGACTGCTGGACGCTGCCCGCGCCGGAGGCGCCCGGCAGTTCGTGCTGCTGTCGGCGATCTGCGTGCAGCGCCCGCAGCTCGCCTTCCAGCACGCGAAACTCGCCTTCGAGGGAGCGCTGGCCGCGTCCGGACTGGCCTATTCGATCGTGCGCCCCACGGCCTTCTTCAAGTCCCTCTCCGGGCAGATCGAGCGGGTGCGCGCCGGCAAACCCTTCCTCGTGTTCGGAGACGGCGCGCTCACGGCCTGCAAGCCCATCAGCGAGGCGGATCTCGCTCGCTATCTCGTCGATTGCCTCGACGATCCCGCGCGGCAGGGTCGGATCCTGCCCATCGGCGGTCCCGGACCCGCGATCACGCCGCGCGAGCAGGGCGAACTGCTGTGCCGACTCGCCGGCGTCGAAGCGAAGATCCGGTCCGTGCCCGTGGGCCTGTTCGATTTCGTGGGTGGCGTCCTGACCCCCTTCGGGCGCATCTCCAGGCGCATGGCCGAAAAGGCCGAACTGGCGCGCATCGGCCGCTACTACGCCACGGAATCGATGCTGCTGTGGAACGAGCAGACGCAGGCCTACGACGCCGAGGCGACACCGGAAACCGGCCAGGACGACCTCGAGGCCTTCTATCGACGCGTGCTCAGAGACGGTCTCGCCGGCCAGGAACTCGGCGCCGCCAAGGTGTTCTGAAGCGATCACCGCATGGGCGGAGGCCCGGGGGAGGCGCGACCGCCAACGCTTGTGCGGAATCCAGGCATCCCGGCCCCTCCGCGACGCGCGGTGAACCCCGGGACGGGGCAGTGCGGCGTCCGGGCCAGAACGGAGCAGGACCATGGCGCGGTGAGACACCCCGAAGCGCAGCCCCTGCCCGAGGCGCCCTGGGCCGAACCGCCGGAGCGGGTGCTCAGGGCACTCGGCACCGAGCCCGCGACGGGCCTTTCGGAACGCGAGGCTCGGCAGCGTCTCGCTCGCTACGGCCCGAACCGCCTGCGCCGCGTCGAACACCGCCGTCTCTGGCGCATCCTCCTCGATCAGTTCACCAGCCTGATCGTGGCGCTGCTGGCCAGCGCAGCTGCCGCCGCCTTCTTCTTCGGCGAGCAGCTCGAAGGCGCCGCGATCGTGGCCGTCATCTTCCTGAACGCGACCATCGGCTTCGTCACCGAGAGCCGGGCCGTGCGCTCCATGGAAGCCCTGCGCGAACTCGGCCGGACCTTCGCCACGATCCGGCGCGACGGGCGCCAGCGCAGCATCGCCGCCAACGAGCTGGTGCCGGGCGATCTGGTCGTGCTGGACGCGGGTGACGTGCTCAGCGCAGACGTGCGCCTGGTCTCGGGCTCTCGCCTGCAGGCCGACGAGTCCGCACTCACGGGTGAGTCGCTCGCCGTCGACAAGGACATCCCGCCCGTTGCGGCCGATGCGCCCCTCGCGGAGCGGACCTCCATGCTCTTCAAGGGCACGGCGCTGACCCGTGGCGCCGGAGAGGCCGTCGTCGTCGCCACGGGCATGGCCACGGAGCTCGGCCGGATTTCCGCCCTGGTGGAGGCGGCGGAACCCGGAACGACTCCCCTCGAGGCCCGCCTCGACCGCCTCGCCCAGCGCTTGATCGGACTGACCCTGGTGATCGCCGTGGCCGTGGCCATCGTCGTGGGGCTTTCCGGTGAATCGCTCTACTTCACCATCGCCATCGCCGTTGCGCTCGCGGTCGCGACCATTCCCGAAGGCCTGCCGATCGTGGCGACGGTGGCGCTCGCCCGCGGCATGTGGCGCATGGCCGAGCGCAATGCGCTCGTCGATCAGCTCGCCGCCGTGGAGACCCTGGGCTCCACGAGCGTGCTGCTCACGGACAAGACGGGGACCCTCACGGAGAACCGCATGACGGTCGTAGAGCTCCGCCTGGCGGACGCCTCCGTGCAGGTCGGGGGCACCGGGCTCGCGACCCGTGGCGATTTCCGGATCGACGGGCAGATCATCGCGCTCGATGCGCACCCAGAGCTCCTCGATGCGCTCCGTGTCGGCGTCCTGTGCAGCAACGCGACCCTGGAGGTCGATGCGCAGGGGCAGGCCACGTCCACCGGTGACCCCATGGAAGTCGCCCTGCTCGTCGCCGGTGCCAAGGCGGGGCTGACGCGAGAGGCGCTCCTGGCCGAATGGCCGGAGACGGACGAGATCGCCTTCGATCCCGAAACCAAACGCATGATGACCTTCCATGGCGATCCGTCGAAGGGCCTGACGGCGGTGAAGGGCGCGCCGGAAGCCGTCATCGAAGCCTGTGCACAGGTCCATCAGCAGGGGCAGACGGGGCCCCTGGACGCCTCCGGTCGCCGTCAGTGGCACGCACAGGCGCAGCACATGGCCGAGACCGGTCAAAGGGTATTGGCCCTCGCCACCGCAGGCGCGAGTCGACCGGACGACCTCGAGGAGTCAGCCCTGACGCTGCTCGGCCTCGTGGGCTTCTTCGATCCGCCGCGGGACACCGTCAGGTCCGCACTCGAGGCCTGCCGCGCGGCGGGCATACGGGTGGTGATGGCGACCGGCGATCACGGCGCCACGGCAGCCATCGTGGCGCGTGCCGTCGGACTCGTGGACAGCGCGGCGGGGCCGTCGATTCCTTTCGTCGACGGCCGCACGCTGAGGTCGCCCGACACGCTCACCCCCACCGACGAGCAGCTGCTGCTCGATGCGGCCATCGTGGCGCGTGCGACGCCGAAGCAGAAGCTCGACCTCATCGAACTGCATCAACGCCATGGCGCCGTCGTCGCCATGATCGGGGACGGCGTCAACGATGCGCCGGCCCTGAAGAAGGCAGACATCGGTATCGCCATGGGGATGCGCGGAACCCAGGTCGCACGCGAGGCGTCCGACATGGTGCTGCGCGACGACGATCTGGGCACGATCGTCGAGGCCGTCGCTCAGGGCCGCGCGATCTTCGAGAACATCCGCAAGTTCGTCGTCTATCTCATGTCCTGCAATGTCAGCGAGATCCTCGCCGTGGGCGCCGCGGCACTCGTGGGCGGGCCGCTGCCCCTGCTGCCCATGCAGATCCTCTTCCTGAACCTCGTCACCGACGTCTTTCCGGCCCTGGCGCTGGGCGTCGGCGAAGGCAGCAGCAGGCTCATGGAGGAAGCACCGCGCGCCCGGAACGCACCCTTTCTCACGCGCCGGCACTGGCAGAGTCTGTTCCTGCTCGGCAGCGTCATCGCCGCATCGACGCTCGCGGCTCTCGCCGTCGCCGTCTTCGCGCTCGGCATGAAGGAACAGCAGGCCGTCACGGTGTCCTTCCTGACCATCACCCTCGCGCAACTCTGGCACGTCTTCTCCATGCGCCATCCCGGCAGCAGCGCCCTCGACAACGAGATCCTGCGCAATCCCTGGATCTGGGGCGCGATCGCGCTCTGTCTGGCCCTGGTGCTCATGGCCGTCTACTGGACGCCACTGGCGGTGATCCTGTCCCTGGGCCATCCGGGCCCGAGCGGCTGGGCCCTGGCCCTGGGCGCGAGCGTCATCCCGGTGGTCGTCGGGCAGTGGTGGCTTCCCATGCGGGAGACTCGTTGACGAGACCACCCGGGGCCGCGACGGCGGGCAGTCGTGACCCTGAGCGCAGGCAGGGCGGCCTGCGCCGGGCGGGACAGGGACCGGCGCACGGGGTGGGAAGGAGAGGGAATCCGCAAGGGCGGCCGAAAGCGCGGTGTTCACCCCGGCGACGAGGACCGACGGCCACCTCGGCGCCGCGGGGGGAGACCGGGCGGGCTACCGCGTGGCGGCGAGCAGCCCGGGGAGCCGAGCCGCCCGGGACGGACGGCGTGCGGTCACGCAGCAGGCACGAAGCGCATGGAAATCGAGTTCACGCAGTGTCGCGTGTTCTTCGCCGTGAGACGCTCACCCTCGAACACATGGCCGAGATGCCCACCGCAAGCGGCGCAGAGGATCTCCACACGCATGCCGTCGGCGTCGGGCTCGCGGCGCACCGCGCCTTCGATCTCGTCGTCGAAGGCGGGCCAGCCGCAGTGCGCCTGGAACTTGTCTGCAGAGCGGTAGAGCGGCGCATCGCACTGGCGACACACATAGGTACCCGCTTCGAAGTGATCGTCGTACTCACCGGTGAAGGGTGCTTCCGTACCCTTGTGAAGGATGACGCGTTGTTCCTTCGGATCGAGGGGGTTCAGTTTCCTGCTCGGGGCCTCCTGGCTCATGGACGGCGCTCCTTTGGCTGAGGATCGATCGCCCTATTGTACAGGGCGTTCCCCGACGCAGCCGTCCTCCGCGGTCGACCATGCGTCCGGGAACAAGGGAGGGAACGGACTCGAGCCGTGGCCGGGCAACGCAAGAGCACCGGTCGGCGCGCAAGGCTGGACAGGGCGCGCGGAGGTTGCGAGGCTTCGCACCCGGCCGTCCCACGGCCGGAGAGCGGGCGCTCGTGGACCTCCAGGATTCACCCCATGACGACCGCAATCGCG
>JAZBPI010000090.1:0-5123 GCA_036351555.1 Pseudomonadales bacterium | reverse complement strand
GCGAAGGCCAGGGCGTCGACGCCCTGGCCGGAGTGGTTGCCGGTGACGGCCGCAGGCACCACTGTGTCGCTCGGTTGCCGAGGCGTCGGGGAAGCACAATTGGGGTCGGGCTCGGAACTCGCGGGCGGACGCCGGGTCGGAAGCCTCCGGGCGCGTTCGGGAAGGCGTGGCTCGTTTCGCTGACCTCCTGGCCATGGTCGCGTCTTGCGATCTCACGACACACCTGAATGGACTCGGACCATGGATCCTCGTCGTCTGCTCGTGCTCGCGGTGCTGATCGCCGCTGTCGCCGCCTTCTTTTTCCTCGATCTGGGCCGCTTCCTCTCCCTGGAGTCCCTCGCGGCGCAGCGTGATGCCCTTGCCGTCGAGCTGCAGGCGCGCCCCCTGGTCGTCGGCCTCGTCTACTTCCTCGCCTACGTGCTGGTGACCGGCCTCTCGCTTCCCGGCGCCGCGGTCATGACGCTCGCCGGCGGCGCACTCTTCGGTTTCGGCTGGGGCCTGCTGATCGTGTCCTTCGCCTCCTCGATCGGTGCGACCCTGGCCTTCCTGGTCTCGCGCTTCCTGCTCCGCGACTGGGTGCAGCGCCGTTTCGGCGATCAGCTGCGTCCGATCAATCGCGGGATCGAACGAGACGGCGCCTTCTATCTGTTCTCCCTGCGCCTCGTGCCGATCTTTCCCTTCTTCGTGATCAATCTGGTCATGGGTCTGACGCCGATCCGGACAGCGGTGTTCTATGTCGCGAGCCAGCTCGGCATGCTCGCAGGCACGGCGGTCTTCGTCTTCGCGGGAACCCGGCTGGCGGAGATCGACAGCCTCGGCGACATCCTCAGCGGCGATCTGCTGCTCGCCTTCGCCCTGCTGGCCCTCTTCCCCTGGGTCGCCAAGGCGGTCATGAATGCGCTGGCAGCGCGTCGTGCCCTGGCCGGCTTCACGCGTCCGAAGCACTTCGACGACAACCTCATCGTGATCGGCGCCGGTTCGGCAGGCCTGATCTCGGCGCTGATCGCGGCGACCGTGAAGGCGCGGGTGACGCTCATCGAGCGTGACAGGATGGGTGGCGACTGCCTCAACACCGGTTGCGTGCCGTCGAAGACCCTCATTACCTCGGCGCGCGTCGCCAAGACACTGTCGGAGGCGCCGCAGTTCGGTTTCGCGCCGGTGACCACCCAGGTGGATTTCCCCCGGGTCATGGACCGCGTCCGCGATGCCATCGCCACCATCGAACCGAACGATTCACCGGAGCGCTACGAGAGCCTCGGGGTGCGCGTGAAGCTCGGTGAGGCGCGCATCGTCGACCCCTGGACCGTCGAGGTGAACGGGGAGCGCATCACGGCCCGGAACATCATCGTGGCCACCGGTGGCGCGCCGGCCCTGCCCGATCTGCCCGGGATCGAGTCCGTCCATGCACTGACCTCGGACGACGTCTGGGAGCTCGAGACCCTGCCGCGCCGCCTGCTGGTCCTCGGCGCGGGCCCCATCGGCTGCGAACTCGCCCAGGCCTTCGCCCGCCTCGGATCCGAAGTGACCATGGTGCAGAGCGCGTCGCGCGTATTGCCGCGCGAGGATGCCGACGCGAGCGCGGTCGTCGCGCAGAGCCTCGCCGATGACGGCATCCTGGTGCACAACGGTCACCGGGCGAAGTCGATCCACAAGGAGGGGGACGGCGGCGTGCTCGTCACCGACGGACCCGACGGTCACTTCGAAGTGCCCTTCGATTCGCTGCTGGTCGCCGTCGGCCGCCGTGCGATCTCCGAAGGACTCGGTCTCGACGCGCTCGGCGTGCGCAGGAATCCGAACGGCACCCTGGAGGTGAACGAGTACCTGCAGACCTCGGTCCCCACCATCTATGCCTGCGGGGACGTGGTCGGTCCCTATCTCTTCACGCACGTCGCCTCCCATCAGGCCTGGTACGCCGCGGTGAATGCGCTCTTCGGCAGTTTCCGACGCTTTCGCGTGAACTATTCGGTCATTCCCTGGTGCACCTATACGGAACCGGAGGTCGCGCGGGTCGGGCTGAGCGAGGACGAGGCCCTCGCCCGGGGCGTCGCGGTGGAGGTGTCCCGGTTCCGTTTCGCCCACAATGACCGGGCGATCGCGGAAGGCGAGCGCGAGGAGCCTGGAGTCGAGGGGCCCTTCGTGAAGGTGCTCACCCCGGCCAACGGCAGCGATCGCATCCTCGGTGTCACCATCGTCGGTCCCCACGCGGGGGAACTGCTCGCGGAATGGACCCTCGCCATGACCCACGGCATCGGCCTGAAGAAGATCATGGGCACCATTCACGTCTACCCGACGCTGTCGGAGATCAACAAGTCCGCGGCCAGCGCCTGGCGCAAGAAGCATGCGCCGGAGAAGCTCCTCGAGTGGGTGGGCAGGTTCCATGCGCTGCGCCGCTGAGGGTCCCGGGGGAATTCCGGCCCTGCGACGCGAGCGGTGCGGCGTCAGGCCGTCATCCCGGAGAGGCTGTCCCGAAGCTGGCGCATGACCTGGCGGAAGGGCTTCTCCGATCCCAGGGCACGCGCCAGCATGCCGGCGCCCTGCACGCGCGCCACCAGATCCCGGGCGCTGCGGCGAGCGTCCTTGCGGGACCGGCCGGCGTCCTGGAAGGCCCGCGCGATCAGTTCGATCCAGGCGTCCAGGCGATCACGGATCGGCTCGGCGAAGGCGGCTTCCCCGGCGCCCATGGCGAAGACCGTCAGCAGGCAGCTGCGGCGTCCCTCGTCGTGATAGACCTCCACACCCTCGAGCATGACGGCCAGACGCACGGCTGGGGGGGCCTCCGTGCGCAAGGGGGCCAGGGCGAGGCGCTCGAGCTCCATGCCCGCCTCGCGGAGAACGGCCTCACCCATGTCGAGCTTGCCGCCCGGAAAGTGATGGTAGAGGGACGCCTTCGACAGGCCGCTGGCCCGGGCGATCTCGGTGAGCGACGCTCCGGCGTAGCCGCGGGTCTCGAAGACTTCGCGCAGGCGGCTGAGGAGTTCGGTGCGATCCATGGCCGGAGCATACCGGACGATCGTTCGGGACGCAGTCGCCCGCGCAGCCTGGTTGCCCCTTCCGCCAGCAGGCTGCCGGGATTCCGGGTTGGCACCCTGCTGGCGCGTCCCTCAGTAGCGTGACCCCGTGAGCAGCGCATCGGCGCGCGCCCAGCTTTCCTCGAAGTCCGCTTCCACCAGGGGATCGACGCGGCCCTGCTCGGCCAGAGCCCGGCGCAGGCCGAACAGCGACCAGCCGTTGTGCGGGTGGTCGGCGAGCTCCGCCCGATAGACGATCTCGGCGTCCGCCGGGCGCTTCGCCGCGAGGAGGGCAGCGCCGAGCCAGTGGCGGGCAGCGAAGGGCAGGGGTTCGGGCTCGTCGTAGCCGAGGGCGTCCTCGAGGACGACCGCGTGCTGGAAGGCCTCGATCGCCTCGTCCAGGTCGCCTTCCGACCAGCGCACCTCCCCTTCGAGCAGGGCCGCGAGGGTCCCGATCAGTTCCCGGGGTTCGTGGAAACGGAAGGACCCTTCATTCGCCTTCGCCACGCCCTGCACGCGTTCGAGGAAGGGGCGGGCGGCGTCGACCTCGCCACTGCGCACGCGGGCGTAGCCCTGGGCGAAGTCCCACATGGCGCCCTCGACGATGTCGTCCGGACGGTCCGTCACCGCGACGACCTCGTCGAAGCGGCCGAAGCGCGCGAGGGTGAGCGCCTCGAAGACACTGCTGCCGGTCAGCTTGCGGTAGTCGCGGCCGGCCTGGGTGGCGATCCCGCCCTGCCCGTCGAAGGAGGCGGCGAAGAGCAGCATGTGGAGGTTGTGCATCGGTGCATAGGAGAACCCGAGGCCCTGCTCCATGGACTTCTGATCGGAGTGCCAGGCCGCGATGTTCGCGCGCACGGAGCGACCCCAGGCACCGACCTCGTTCCAGGAATGGGAGGGCATGTGCTGGACGTGGCTCGCGATCGGCACCGCGGTGCCGAGGTACTCCGCGCAGGGCAGGGCCCACTCCGGATGCTGGCTGGATTCGGTGGCGTGGATGTACAGATGGCAGGCCCCGGGATGGCGGATGTCCTCGTCGAGGACACCGGTGAGCACGGCGTGGAGCCGCTTGACGTTCGGATCCTCGACGTCGCGGGTCCCGCGTCGTGGCTCGAGGAGGAACAGGGAGACCGCATAGACCGTGGCGACCTCGTGGTGATCCGGCCAGTCCGCGTAGACGCGGGCCATGGCGTCGGCGAAGGCCTGATCGACGGGTCGCCGTTGCTCGGGATCGTAGTCGGCCGGATAGCGGACCGCGGCCGCCTCGATGAGCGCTCGTTCCACGGGGGTCACGCCCTCCCGGAGGGCCATGGCCCGCATGATCGCGCTGTGCGCATAGGGGGCCTTCTCGCTGCTCATGCCGCCGTTCAGGAAGGATCCGAGCGCGAAGGCCTCGCCCCACCAGCACATGGCGCACTCGGGATCGGCGCGCCGCGCGCTGGCCATGGAGCGCGCGGCATCGTCCACGTTGTACCCCCAGCGCAGCTGCATGCCCTGATCGAAGAGCGCCTGCGCCTGTGCCGAGGTCGTGGTGATCGGCCAGCTGTAGGGCCCGAGCGCTTCCGGAACGTAGTCGATGGGCGTGAGGAAGCCCGGGGTCCCGTCCGCCGCCGGGGCGGGCTCGGTGCCCATGCCCGGCATCGCATGTTCGGCCGCGACGGGGAGGGACCAGGCGAGGCCGATGATCCATGCGATGGCGATGCGCTCGAACATGCTGTGTTCCTCCCGGGGACCTGGTCGCGGCGGCGCGCGCTGGGCTGGGCAGTGTTCCCGCTTCGCCGCGACGAAGCCAGCCCCCCGGCCGGTTGACCCATCGGGGTGATTGGCGTTGACTCGATCGATTCTGACAGCTTGTCAGCGAGGGCTCCGGGGTGTCGCGGCCGAGCATCTGCGCGACGGCCGTGGTTCCGATGCCCGGTTCGCCGTGCCCAGGCCCGCGCGAGACCCACGTCCGGCGGGGCTGGCCTGTGCCGGCGCGGGGCGGGTCCGAGGGGAAGGGGAGGGCGCATGACCGAGCTCGGCGTCGACGAACTGCAGGGTCGCGGTGCGGAAGACGATGCCGCGCTCGACGGGCAGACCCGGCGCCGTCTGCAGAGTCGCAGGCGCCTGCTCGAT
>JAZBPI010000089.1:0-5545 GCA_036351555.1 Pseudomonadales bacterium | reverse complement strand
CGCGCAAGGCTGGACAGGGCGCGCGGAGGTTGCGAGGCTTCGCACCCGGCCGTCCCACGGCCGGAGAGCGGGCGCTCGTGGACCTCCAGGATTCACCCCATGACGACCGCAATCGCGTTCCTGCTCGCCGCGACCTTCGTGATCTCCGTCGGTGGCCTTGCCCTGCTCATCTGGGCGCTGGCAAACGATCAGTTCACTCTGGGCGAAGGCGCATCACGAACCATCTTCGCCGAAGGCGAGATCGGCATGATCGAGGACCCGGCGGCGGACGCCGAGGACCGCGCGATCATGCAGCGGTCGCGCAGTGAAGATGCCGTCATCGAGCCCGGCGAGGAGGACAGGCACGACGTCGGCGATGCACTCGCGGCGCGGCGCGAGGCTGACGAGTCGACGCGCACGCCCGTGCTCTGGTGGCTCATGTCGTCCCTGTTCTGGCTGACGCTCGCCTCCGTCTTCGGTGTCATTGCATCGATCAAGCTCCACGTCCCCGAATGGCTCGTGGGCGAGGCCGCGCTCACCTTCGGGCGCATCCGCCCCGCGCACCTGAACGCCGCGAGCTACGGCTGGTCCTCCATGGCGGGCGTCGCCGTCGGTATCTGGCTCATCCCGCGCCTGTTCAAGGCGAAGCTGGTCGGGGGCGGCTGGGCGACGGCGGGCGCGGCAGTCTGGAACCTGGGCGTCGTCGCCGGCATCGCGGCGATCCTCCGCGGCGAGAGCGACGGTCTGGAGTGGCTGGAGTTTCCCTGGCAGGGCGATGTGCTGCTCGTACTCGGCGGTGGCCTGGCCGCCGTGCCGCTGATTCTCACGTTGCTGCAGCGGCGCGTGCAGCACCTCTACGTGAGCGCCTGGTATCTGATCGCCGCGCTCGTCTGGTTCCCGATGCTGTTTCTCACGGCCAACCTGCCGAACCTGTTCAGCGGCGTCGAGCAGTCGATGCTGAACTGGTGGTACGCACACAACGTGCTGGGGCTGTGGATGACGCCCCTCGGTCTCGCCGCCGCCTACTACATGATTCCGAAGATCGTCGGGGCACCGATCTATTCCTACGGCCTGTCGCTGATCGGCTTCTGGGCTCTGGCGCTCTTCTATTCGCAGGTCGGCCTGCACCATCTGATCGGCGGGCCCGTGCCCACCTGGGCGGTGACCCTGTCCATCGTGCACAGCGTGATGATGGTGATCCCCGTGCTGTCCGTCGCGGTGAACCACCACATGACCGTCGCGCGACACTGGCGCCTGCTCATCTACTCCCCCACGCTGCGCTTCGTGACCGTGGGCGCCATGCTCTATACCGCCGCCTCCGTGCAGGGATCACTCGAAGCGCTGCGGATCGTCAATCAGGTCACGCACTTCACCCACTACACGGTCGCGCACGCCCACTTAGGTGCCTACGGCTTCTTCGCCTTCGTCATGTTCGGCAGCGTCTACTTCATCATGCCGCGCATCACGGGCCGTGAATGGCCCTATCCGAAGGCGATCGCGGCGCACTTCTGGCTGGTGTTCCTCGGCTTCATCACCTACTTCTGGCCCCTGACCATCGGTGGCTGGCTGCAGGGGCTCGCCATGCTCGACCCGGATCGCCCCTTCATGGATTCGGTGGCGGTCACCCAGCCCTATCTGATCGCCCGTTCCGTGGGCGGATCGCTCATGACCGCGGGGCACCTCGTGTTCGTGGTGCATGCGCTCATCGTGTTCGCCGGGCTCAGTCGACGGACGCAGGGCGCGGCGCTGTTCCGCCCGCAGGAGGGCACGGCATGACGCGCGCCGTCGGCATCCTCGCGGGCGCGGCGATGATCCTGCTCTTCGCCACGCTCATGATCGTCGTCATGCCCACGGTGCAGCTGCAGTCGGCAGCGCGGGTGCCCGAAGGGCTGAAGCCCTACTCCGAGGCGGCTGCACGCGGCCGTCAGATCTACGTCGGTCTGGGCTGCGTCTACTGCCACAGCCAGCAACCGCGTGATCCGTCCCTCGGCCCGGACGGCCTGCGCGGCTGGGGGCGCCCGTCCGTGCCCGGCGACTACAGCTACGACTCGCCCCATCTGCTCGGCACCATGCGCACAGGGCCCGATCTGCTCAACATCGGTGCCCGCCAGCCGAGCATCGACTGGCACCTGGCGCATCTGTACAACCCGCGCAGCCTGATGCCCGGCAGCACCATGCCGAGCTATCCCTTTCTGTTCAGCGAGGTCGAGGAAGCGAGCGACGCGAACGTGGTCGTGAATCTGCCACCGGACTACGCACCGGCGAGCGGCGCGATCATCGCCCGCCCCGAAGCCCTGGATCTCGTGCAGTACCTCCTCGAGCTCGACCGGACCTACGACACCGACGCGCTGCCCCGCGCCGGGGAGAACGGCTCGTGAGCCCGGACAAGGATCCACGGGTCACCCAGTACCGCGAGCGGGACGAGCCGGAGGAGCTGCGCAATCCCACGCCCTGGCCCCTGCTCGTCTTCTCCGTGGCCATGGTTCTCTGGGGCGTCTGGTACTACTTCGCCAACACCGGCTTCTCCCTCGCCGCCGGCGATCGACGCTCCCCCGTGGAACTGCGCGCGTCGGACGAGATCGACGGCGCGCAGGTCTACAGCGCGAACTGCATCGCCTGCCACCAGGCGACCGGCCTCGGCGTCCCCGGCGTGTTTCCACCGCTCGTGGGGTCACGCTGGGTACTCGGCGCGAGCGAGCGACTGGTGCAGATCATGCTCTTCGGCATCAACGGTGAGATCGAGGTGCGCGGCTCGGTGTACAACGGCGTGATGCCGGCCTTCGCGCGACTCTCGGATGCCGAACTCGCGGCGGTCACCACCCACATCCGCAGCAGCTGGGGCAACGGGGAGAACGCGATCGGCGCGGACCTGATCGGGGCTGGGCGCGCGCGCTTTCCGGAGCGGACGGCCGCCTGGAACGGGGAAGCGGAACTGGATGCGGTCTTCGGTGACGACTGAGGCACCGAGGTGAACCGCGAAGGATCCCGGGGGACCGGCGCCCAGGATCTGTTCATCGTCGAGGGCATGTTCTGCGCCGCCTGCGCCGCATCCCTCGAGCATCGCCTCGGACGCCTGCCGGGCGTGGCCGACGTCGCCGTCGATCTCGCGGCGAGTGCCGCACTGCTGTGCTGGGAGCCCGGCGCCGCCGACCCGAACGCGGCGCAGCGCCTGATCGGCGACATGGGCTATCTCGCCCGTCGCCCGGACGAGACGGCGCGCAGCGACACCCGCACGGACCCCGCCCGCGCCCTGCGCTTCGATCTCGTCATCGCGCTCTTCTTCGGCATGTGGACCATGCTGCCCACGGTCGTGCTGTACCTCGATGCAGCGCCCGATCCCGCCGCGGCGCATGGTCTCGCGTGGGCTGCGGCCCTGCTCAGCCTGCCCGTGGTCCTCATCGCGGGGCGCCCCTTCTACGGCATGGCGCTGGCCACCCTGCGCGCGGGCGCACCGGGCATCGACGCGCTGGTGAGCTTCGGCGTGCTCGGCGCGATCGCGCTCTCCGCGGTCTCGCTCGCGCAGGGCGGTGCCGCCGTCTATTTCGAGGTCGCCGTCGCACTGATCACCCTGCAGTTGCTCGCCCGCCTCATCGACCTGCGGCTGGCGCGCGCAGGCCGCGACGCCATGGCTCGCCTGCTCGATCTCGCGCCGGCGCGCGTGCTGCGCCTCGCCCCCGACGGCAGTACGGCACTCCTGTCCGTCTCCGCCATCGAGGTCGGCGATCTGCTCGTCATCGATCCCGGCGAGACCCTCGCCCTGGACGGCGAGCTGGTCCGCGGCGCCGGCGCCGTCGACCGGCACCTGCTCACCGGGGAATCGCGACCCGTCATCGTCACGCCCGGAGCGCAGCTGCACGCCGGGGAGATCGTCGTGGACGGCACCCTGCAGCTGCGGGTCACGGCCGCCGCGGGCGCGCGACGCATCGACCGGCTCGGACGCCAGATCCGCACGCTGCTGATGCGCAAGCCCGGCTGGCAGCGCGGCATCGATACGCTGGCACGACACTTCCTCGTCCTTGCCAGCCTCGCGGCGGCCCTGGGTGCGATCCTGGCCGTCCTCGGCGGCGCAGACCTCGCGACCGCGGGGACGCGCGCCCTCGCGGTCTTCGTGATCGCCTGCCCCTGCGCCCTGTCCCTGGCCGCGCCACTGACCGCCCTGTGCGCCGCGCGTCGCGCCGCGGAGGCGGGCATGCTCCTGCGCGACCTGCGCAGCCTGACCAGTGCATCGCGCATCGACCTGCTTTTCGTGGACAAGACCGGGACGCTGACCCTCGGTCGTCCGCAGGTCGCCGCGGTGCACCCGGTCGCGGAGCTGGGGCGCGGCGAGGTGCTGGCCCTCGCCGCTCGGGCGGAATCCCGGTCACGGCACCCCCTCGGGTTAGCCCTCGTCGAGGCTGCGCGGGCGGCCGGGCAGACCTCCTGGCCCGAACCCGCGACGCGGATCCGCGCCGCGACCGGCGGCGGCGTGGTGCTCGAGGAAGAGGGAGGCACCCTGCGCGTGGGCAATGCCGACTGGCTGCGCACGGAGGGCATCGTCTGTCCCGCCCTGCCCGACTCCGAACTCACGCGCGTCTGGGTCGCCCGCGGCGATCGCGTGCTCGGGGCCATCGATCTGGATGATCCGCTGCGCCCGGGCGCCGCCGAGGCCATCGGGGAACTCGCGGCGCGGGGCATCGAGGTGATCCTGCTCAGCGGCGACGCGACGGGGCCCGTTGCACGGGTAGCGGACCGACTCGGCATTCGCGGCGAAGCGCGCTGCAGCCCCGAGGACAAGGTGGCCCGGATCGAAGCGGCCCAGGCCCGAGGCGCGGTCACGGCCTTCGTGGGGGACGGGCTGAACGATGGGCCGGCGCTTGCCGCAGCAGATCTGGGGATCGCGGTCGAGGACGCCCTGGACGCAGCGCGTACGGCCTCCGCGGTGACCCTGGTCCGGGGCGCCGTGGAGCGAGTGCCGGCACTGCTCGATCTGACCCGCCTCGCCCATCGCGTGCTGCGTCAGAACCTGGTCGGCGCGATCGCCTACAACGCGCTTGCGGTCCCGGCCGCCCTGCTGGGCTGGGTGCATCCCGCCGTGGCGGCGGTCGCCATGGCCGCTTCTTCCATGACGGTCGTGCTCAATGCGCAGCGGGTGCGCGCTCCGCAGTGCGGACAGGGCACGCGAGGCGCGCCCGTGGCGTCGCGAGTCCGGAGGGTCACGCCGCTGTCGCCGAACGGCTGAGCTCGGCAGGGGTCAGCGCACGGCCGTCTCGATCGCCTTCAGCAGGGCCAGGGACTCAGCCTCGCCGACGCCAGGCGCGCCCCCATCCGCATTCGGCCAGCTCGAGAGCAGGACGATCACGACGCCCGATGCCGGCGCCACGTAGATGAACTGGCCATGGACACCCCGCGCGGTCACGGTGCCGTGCCCGTCCCCGTGACCCCAGACGAAGGAACGGTAGTAGGGCCGTCGCCCGTCCCGCGCCTCACCCGGCCAGGGCGCCGTGCCGGGGTCCTGGAAGATGTCCTCGAGCCAGCCTGCAGGGATGACCTGGGCCTCGCCGACGCGACCGCGGTCGAGCATGAGCTG
>JAZBPI010000088.1:0-40108 GCA_036351555.1 Pseudomonadales bacterium | reverse complement strand
GCGCTCCGGCGTCTCGGCGATCAGGACACAGGCGCGCTCGAGCCACGCCGGCCCGGGCGCCTGCGCTGGACGACAGCGCCGGCAGGGCCGGAATCCGGCCGCGAGCGCCGCCGCCGTGGTCGGGAAGAAGAGCACGTTCTCGCGCCTGGGGAGGCGGGACGGGCAGCCGGGCCGACAGACGATGCCCGTGCTGAGCACGGCGTAGCGGAAGTCCTCGGCGGATGCGTCCCGATTCTCCAGCGCCCGCCAGCAGCGGGCCTCGTCGAGCGCGCGCCTGCGCGTCACGGCATTGGTCATGGCCTCACCTCCCCTTCGACCCTGCGCCCACCCGCGGCACCGCACCGACCGGAGGCGGCACCCATCGCCCGGCTTCCGCGGAGCGGACGGGGCGCCGCGCGCCCTTCGCGACTCGTCGACACGGAGCGCCGATGCGCACCGTTCCGGGAGCATGGGCGACGCTTCGGCCGGCCACCTCCGGGGTTGTTGCACGGCACACCCCACGCGTCGCGAGGCACCCGGGACCGGTCGTGGTTCGGTCTCACGGTGCCGCCGAGGCCCGCGGGCAGGCGGATCGCCGCCTGACTCCGGTGCTCAGTCCGCTGTCGGGCGGGCCGGCACGCGGAACAGGCGCCGGGTGAATACGGACTGCATGAGCGGGTCTGCCCAGCGATAGAGGCGGCCGCTGATGGCGATCGGCCGGCCCCGCTCCACGGCGCGCAGACCATCACGCACGACCACGTCCGCGTCGTACCAGAGGAAACCGGGCAGCCGATCCTTCATCGCCGTGAGCCCGGCGGTCGCATGGAATTCCGTGTGGGTGAAGCCGGGACAGAGCGCGCAGATATGCACGCCGCGGGCACGAAGCTCGAGGTTCAGGGCCTCCGACAGCGCGACCAGGTAGGCCTTCGCCGGGCCGTAGTTGGCGTCGCCGCCGCGGGGAATGCGGCCGGCGACCGAGGCCACGTTCACCACCCGTCCCCAGCCCCGGTCGCGCATCGCCGGCACGAAGAGATGGCACAGGTGCGCCACGGACACCATCATCAGTTCGAAGAAGCGCGCCTGCTCGGCGAAATCGCGATCGTCGAGCAGGTTCGGGCCGGCGGCGCCGGCATTGTTGACGAGAAAATCGATGTGCAGGCCGCTGGCTTCGATGGCGCGGAACAGGTTCTCCGGCGCCTCCCGATCGGCGAGATCCGCCGCCATGCAGGTGACCTTCACGCCATGACGGACCCGCAGCGGCCGCGCCACGACCTCGAGGCGGTCGGCGCGGCGGGCGACGAGCACGAGGTCGTAGCCCTTCGCCGCGAGCTGCCGCGCGAACTCGGCCCCGAGCCCCGCCGAAGCGCCGGTGACGAGCGCCGTACGATGTCCGGGCTCCATGCATGCCTCTCCCTGTGGTGCGCCTGCGGATCCGGACCTTAGGCAAGGTGCGGGGCCCCGGTCCAGTGCCGCTGCGTGGGGGGCCACGCGACCGGGCACCGGGGCGCGGGCCTTCGGTGACCTCAGGCGCTCGCGCGCCACTCCGCCTCGAGGCAGGCCAGCAGCGTTGCCGCGGGCAGGATCCGTCCACGGCCCGCACCGGTGCCCGCCCAACGCACGGAGAAGGCGTCGGAGCCCGCCGCCGCAGCCGCCGCGGCGAGGGCGCGACCCGCGTCGTAGGCGACGGGATAGGTCGGAACGGCCCCGTCATCGACGTCCATCCAGCCATTGCAGAGCCCCCGCGCGGGCCGTCCCGAGATCGCCGCGGTGATCGCCGTCCTCGCCCCGGGCGTCGACAACGCGGTCCGATGCGCCGGCGCGGCGGCCGATTCCTCGGCGCAGACGAAGGCCGTACCGAACTGACCCGCGATCGCCCCCCAGCTGCGCACGCGAGCGAGATCCCGCCCGTCCATGAGCCCGCCTGCAGCGATCACGGGCAGGTCGAGCTCGCGCAGCAGGGCACGCACGAGGGACTCGAGGGGCCAGGCCGCATCCGTCTCCGGATCGAAGGTCCCGTGGTGGCCGCCGGCTTCCCGACCCTGGGCGACGAGCAGGTCGACGCCTGCCGCCGCGAGCTGTCGCCCCTCCTCGAGGGTCGTGGCCGTCGCGAGCAGGAGACAGCCGGCCTGGTGCAGCGCGTCGACCTGCGTCGCGCCGGGCACGCCGAAATGGAAACTGACCACGGCCGGTCGGTGCTCGGTCAGCACGCCGAGCAGGTCCGGATCGTCGAGAAAGGAGCGGTAGGGGCAGCGCAGGGCGGACGGGGCGCTCGCACCGAACGCCTCGAAGCGCGGGGTCAGCACGGCGAGCCAGGCGGCCTCCTGCACGGGATCCCGCCACGGGGGGGCGTGCACGAAGACGTTCGCATTGACCGGCCTGCGCGTCAGTCGCGCAAGCGCCGCCAGAGTCCTGTCCGCAGCCAGGGCATCGCCGGCACCGAGCGCGACGGCGCCTAGGGCACCGGCCTCGCTGACGGCCGCTGCGAGCTCCGGCGTCGAGACCCCGGCCATGGGCGCCTGCAGCAGGGGCAGACGCAGCCCGAGGGCGTCGAAGGCCGCCGATCCGCTCCGGAACCGCTCAGCCTTCACGGCGGCGGCCGTGCCCGATCCGTCGCCCGGCCCCTGCGCTCAGCGCGTCGGTGCCCCCTGGGCGCCGCGAAGGAGGCGACCCCGGAGCCGGTCCGGCGCCGTCACCACCGGCACGCCCTCGCGGAAGGCCACGGCCCCCGACTTGATGGTCGCGGTGTACCCCTCCGTGCGCTGGATCAACCGCTTGCCGCCCGCGGGCAGGTCGTGGGTGATCTCCGGCGCGTGCAGGCGCAGATGATCGAAATCGATCACGTTGAGGTCCGCGAGGTAGCCCGGGGCGATCCGTCCCCGATCCGCGAGCCCGACCTGCAGGGCGGTGCGCTGCGTGAGCCCGTGCACGAGCCAGGGCAGGTCGAAGCCGTCTCCCCGGCGCCGATCACGCCCCCAGTGCACCAGGGTCGTGGTCGGGAAGCTCGCATCGCACAGGGTGCCGCAGTGCGCACCGGCATCGGACAGCCCGAACAGCGTGTGCGGATGACTCATCATGGTGCGCACGTCGTCGAGGCTGCCGTGCGTGTAGTTCATGATCGGGAAGTACAGGAGGTTGCGTCCGTCCTTCTCGAGCAGAAGTTCGACGAGCAGGGCCTCCGGCGAGCGCCCCTCGCGCGCGGCCCGCGCCGCCACGGAATCCTCGGGCGCCGGCTCGTAGTTCGGTGGATCGCCCAGTTCGAACATCTTGTGGAAGGACCGCATGAGGAAGTGCACCAGGACGTTCTGCGGGTCCCAGTCCTGCCGCTCCGCGAACAGCTTCTCGAGGAACGCGGGGTCGCGCAGGGCGCGGACCTTCTCCTCCAGTGGCGCCTGGCGGAGCGGCCTGTAGGTCTCGTGCAGGAGAAAGGGATTGAGGGTCGCGGTGAGCCCCATGATCACCCCCGTGGGCCGCGGCGGTACCTGACCGCGCATGTTCACGCCCGCTGCCTGGGCGTCGCTGATGCCCGCGAGGACCCGCTCCCAGATCTCCGGATGGCGATCGTCCTGCTCGATGGTGAGCGACAGCGGCCGTCCGGACGCCTCCGCCATGCCCCGGATCAGCGCGAATTCCGGCTCGAAGTCCCAGAAGTCGGCGATCAGCTGGATCACGCCCCGGCCCGTCGCGCCCACGGCCTCGGCGATACCCCAGAGCTCGTCCTGCTCCGCCTTGAAGCTGGGCGTGTGGTTTCCGGCCCGATCACGATGCTTCTCCGTGCGGGACGTCGTGAAGCCGAGGGCGCCGGCCTGCAGCGCTTCCGTGACCAGCGCCCGCATGCGGGCGATGTCCTCGGCCTGCGCCGGTTCGAGGCGCGCAGCGCGCTCGCCCATGACGTAGGCCCGGAGCGCCCCGTGGGGGATCTGCAGGCCCACGTCGATCGCCAACGGCGACGCTGCCACGGCGTCCATGTACTCCGGGAAGCTCTCCCAGTTCCAGCGGATCCCCTCCGCGAGCGCCGTCCCGGGGATGTCCTCGACGCCCTCCATGAGCTGGATCAGCCAGGCGTGGCGCTCGGGCGCGCAGGGCGCGAACCCGACCCCGCAATTGCCCATGACGGCCGTGGTGACCCCGTGAAAGCTCGACGGCGACAGAAACGGATCCCAGGTCACCTGGCCGTCGAAATGGGTGTGGATGTCGACGAAACCCGGCGTCACCAGCTGGCCACGGGCATCGATCTCCTCGCGCCCGCGACCGGGTACGGCGCCGACGGCGACGATGATGCCGTCGTCGACGGCCAGGTCGCCCTCGAAGGCGGGCGCACCCGTGCCGTCGTGAATGCTGCCGCCCCGAATGACCAGATCGTGCATCGTCCGTCCTCCCGCTCACCCTCCGCGCCCGGCCCCGAGCGCGCTCGTTCGCGCTGAAGCCTGCACCGCCGCGGCCGGGGGATCAATCCGGCGACCGGGGCGCCGAGGTTCTCCGCGCCCGGTCCGACCGCTATCATCCGGCTCCCCGGAACCACGGAGCATGGGAGAGAGACCCCGCAATGGAGATTCAAGGCAGCAAGGCAATCATGGTGGGCGGTGCATCGGGCATGTGCCTCGCCACCGCGGAACGGTTCGTCGCACGCGGCGGCAAGGTGGCCATCCTCGATCTGGAGAAGTCCGACGGCAAGGCCGTCGCCGAGCGCCTCGGGGCGACCTTCTACCCCTGCAACGTCATGGACCACGCGGGCATGGAGACGGTCATCGGCCAGGCGGTGGAGGACCTCGGTGGGCTGCACTTCTGCGTCAACACCGCCGGCGGCGGCGCCGCGATCCGCACCCTCGGCAAGGACGGCACCATGCACCCGCTGGACGTGTTCCAGCGCGTGATCGAACTCAACCTGATCGCGTCCTTCAACATCAATCGCATCGCCGCCATGCACATGGCGAAGAACGAGCCCAACGCCTCCGGCGAGCGCGGCGTCATGATCAACACCGCCTCCATCGCCGCCTTCGAGGGGCAGATCGGCCAGGTGTCCTACACGGCGGCCAAGGCCGGCATCGCAGGCATGACGCTCACCATGGCGCGCGACCTCGGCGCCGTCGGCGTCCGCGTCATGACCATCGCGCCGAGCCTGTTCTCCACGGGCCTCACCAAGGGCATTCCCGATGCGGCGGCCGAGAACATGACCAAGGACGCGGCCTTCCCGCGGCGCATGGGCGTGCCCGACGAGTTCGCGATCATGGCCATCGCCATCTTCGAGAGCGCCATGATGAACGGCTCGACCATCCGTGTGGATGGCGGCCAGCGCTTCGCACCTCGCTGAACACCCAAAGAGAGAAAAACAACATGATCGGATACGTCACGATCGGCACCAGGGACATGGCCAGGGCCACCGCGTTCTACGATGCCCTGCTCGCCGAGATCGGCGCCAAGCAGCTCTTCGGCATGGACCGCATCAAGTTCTACGGCACGGCCCCAGGCACCCCGATGCTCGCGGTGTGCATCCCCTACGACGAGCAGGCGCAGTCCCCCGGCAATGGTGTGATGGTCGCGATTCCCGCCCAGGGCCTCGACGGCATCAAGAAGCTCTACGACAAGGCGATCTCCCTCGGCGCCACCGACGAGGGTGCACCGGGCGAGCGCATCCCCGGCATGTTCACCGGCGCCTACGTCCGTGACCTGGACGGCAACAAGCTCTGCTTCTTCGAGATGAAGACGGGCTGAGCTGCCCCGCCGCCGGATCCCTCGGGATCCGGCGGCACGCTTTCCGCTCTACCGCAGAAGGTCGCCCGGATCACCCGCTGATCCGGGCCGCTGCCATCCCCAGCCCCGCCGCCACACTGCCGAAGAGATCACCGGCGACGATCTCGTCGGCGCCCAGCCTCGCGCGCAGCCCCTCGGCCACCACGGGCGAGAAGGCCGTGCCCCCGGTGACGAAGATCCGGTCCGGGCGCGCGCCGGCCTCGGCGATCACCCGCTCGGCGAGCTGCGCCACCCGATCCAGCAGGGGTGTCGCCGCCCAGGCGAGATCCTCGCGGGACGCCGTCGGTGACAGGGCCGGATCGAGCCAGGCGAGGCGCCCGGGCACGACCGCCTCCGAGGACAGGGCGATCTTCGCGGTCTCGGCCGCGCGATTGAAGCGGAAGGCGCCGCGCATGCCGTGGAGCCGGCAGAAGCGGTCGATACGGTCCGGCACCTCGGCCCGGGATCGATAGTCCGCCAGCGCCTGTCCCGTCGCATCACTGGCGAAACGCGCCTGCGCGTTGACGTCGGCGATGTCACAGAGATCCACGTAGTAGTGATTGGGCATGGGCAGGCCCGACTGCAGACGGTCGCCCCGCCCGAGCTCAGGAGTGAAGGCCCGGAAACCGAGGCGCGCATCGAGATCCGTGCCGCCGACCCGATCCCCGGCGGTGCCGAGCACGTCCGCGCTTCGATCGATCCGCTCGCGCCGATCCGGGCCGAGACGGATCAGGGTCAGATCCGTGGTCCCGCCTCCTGCATCGATGACCAGCACGAGCTGCTCATCGGAGAGCGTCGCCTCGTAGGCATAGGCGGCCGCAATGGGTTCGAGCAGGAAGACGAACTCCTCGAGTCCCGCTTCCCGCGCCGCATCCGCCATGATCGACAGGGCCTGCGCGTCGCCGCGCTCGCCCCGATTGCCGTGATAGCGCACGGGCCGGCCGATCACCGCGCGCCGGGGACGCTCGCCGAGACGCGGAGCCGCCGCGTCGAGCAGGGCGCCGAGCATGCGGGCGACCAGCGCCGTGAAGTTCTCGATCTGGGGGGCTCTGAGTTCCGCGCCGAGAAAGGACTTCGGCGACTTCACGTAGAAGCCGTCCTCTCCCTCGAGCATGGCCTGGCTCGCCGCCTCGCCGAAGCGCAGGGCACCGCGCCGGACCAGCTGCGGCGTGAGCACGCGCGCACGCCCCAGATCGTCCGTGGGGGCGTCTCCCGGCGGCGAGCGCGGCACCCACACCGTCGACGGCATGCGCGTGGCCTTCGCACCGTCGAGGAGGATCAGCCGTGCCTGTCCGTCGGCGAGGAGGCCGATGGAGCTCGACGAGGTGCCCCAGTCGATGCCGACCGGCGTGGCGCCGGTCGGGCCGCGTTCGGTCGGGCCGCGTGCGGCCGTGGACGCCATGTGCCCCCCGGGAATCACGCCAGACGATGCGCGCGCAGCCTAGCGACCGGCGCGCACGGGAACAATCGCGCCGATCGCGCCCTGGTCGTCGAAGCCGGCGTTTCATCCACGACGGGCTCTGCGATACTGGGTTTCCGAGCGGAACACGGGAGAGGGGCAGCCATGCGGGACTTCGCGGGCAGACTGGCGGTGATCACGGGCGGCGGAACGGGCATGGGCCGGGAGCTGGCGCGCGCCCTGGCGACGGAGGGCTGCCATCTCGCGCTCTGCGACCTGTCCGAGGAGAACATGGCCGAGACCCGGCGCCTCTGCGAACCGAGCGGCGTGCGCGTGTCCACGCACCGCTGCGACGTGGCGGACGAGGCCCAGGTGCTGGCCTTCCGGGACGCGGTCGCCGCGGCTCACGGCACGGACCAGGTCCATCTGCTCTTCAACAACGCGGGCATCGGCGGCGGTGGCAGCATCACGGACCCGGACGCCCGCGAACAATGGGACCGCACCTTCGCCATCTGCTGGGGGGGCGTCTACTACTGCACCCGGGCCTTCCTGCCCATGCTGATGGCCGCGCCCGCCGCGCACATCGTCAATACGTCGAGCATCAACGGCTTCTGGGCGTCGGTCGGTCCCCAGACACCGCACACCGCCTACAGCGCCGCGAAGTTCGCGGTGAAGGGCTTCACGGAGGCGCTCATCACCGATCTGCGCCTCCATGCCCCCCACGTGAAGTGCTCCGTGGTCATGCCCGGACACATCGGCACCCAGATCGTGGTCAATTCCACGCGGATTCTCGAGCGGGACCCCGACGCGCTCTCTGCAGACGAGATCGCCGAGGTGCGCCGAACCATCACGGAGATGGGCCTGCCCGTGGACAACCTCCCGGACGACGCGATCCGGGAACTCATGCGCGAGCGCATGCGTCAGTTCGAGAGCACGGCGCCCACCACCGCGGCGCAGGCGGTCGCAGAGATCCTCGATGGGGTCCGGGCAGAACGCTGGCGGATCCTCGTGGGGGACGACGCCCGCGTCCTCGACGAAGCGGTACGCGGAAATCCGGAACAGGCCTACGAACCCGCCTTTCTCGAGCCCGTGCTCGCGGCCGGGCATCTGACGGGGCTGGTGGGCAGCATCAGCGCCGCGAACGAGACCCGGTAGCCTTCGAGTCGGCGCGTGCGTCAGCTGAACTACAACCATCTGCAGTACTTTCATGCGATCGCGCGCGAGGGGTCCATGGCGCGAGCCGCCAAGTCCCTGCATCTGACGCCACAGACGCTGAGCGGTCAGCTCAAGCTCCTGGAGGCGCAGTGCGGCGCACCGCTCTTCGTGCGCACCGGCCGCCACCTCGTGCTCACGGAACTCGGGCGCGTGGTCGAGCGCTACGCCGACGAGATCTTCACCCTCGGTGCCGAACTCGCCCGGGTCGTGCGCTCCGGTGCTCCGGATCGGGAACTGCCGCTGAACGTCGGCGTCAGCCAGACGATCCCCAAGGTGGTGGCCTATCGCATGCTCGCCCCTGCCTTCGAGCTGGAGACACCGGTGCGCGTCCTCGCCCTGGAGCGCCCGCTGCGGGAACTGCTCGGCGAGCTCGCCCTGCATCGCCTCGATCTGGTGCTCTCCGATCAACCCATGCCGCCGGGGCTGTCCGTACGCGCCTTCTCCCATGAGCTGGGCCGCTGCGGGCTGTCCTTCTTCGGCAGGGACGCGCTGGGCCAGGGCGACGCCAGGACGCTTCTGGCCGAGGCACCGCTGCTGCTGCCCTGCCAGGGGACGCCCGTCCGCACGCTTCTTGACGACTGGTTCGCCGCAGCCCACATCGCACCGCGGATCCGCGGCGAGTTCGACGACAGCGCGCTGCTGAAGATCTTCGGCATGCGCGGCCTCGGCCTCTTTCCGTCGCCGAGCGCCATTGAGGAGGAGATCTGCGAGATGTACTCGGTCCAGGTCGCCTGCCGCCTGGAAGGCATCGAGCAGGCGTTCTATGCGCTCTCCACGGAGCAGCGCCTCGTCCATCCCGGCGTGATCGCGATCACCGAAGCCGCGCGACGAGAGCTCTTCGTTCCCCGCACCGGCTGAAGCGACCGGTCGAGCCCTGTTCAGGCGCCCCTCACCCCATCGGCCCCCCCATCGGCCCCCCCATCGGGCACCCCATCAGGCCGGTAGTTCGTTTTTCCCGATGTCAAGCATCGGAACGTTCGACTTTTCCTGAATTCCGACCCACCCCATCATCTCCCTCGTAGGTGGGTGGAGTGCGCGCCATGGGGCATTTCGAAACGCAGCCGCACCGCAGCAGTCTCGGCACCGGTCGGGCGGCGGGGGTGTTCCTGAGCCTGCTCGCACCCGCGGAGCCGCAGGCCCCGACGCTGCAGCGTCTGCGTCGGGAAGGCCTTCCGGCGATCGCGGAAACGGCTCGCGCGGCCTACGACGGTTTCGTCGAGACAGGCGGCGATGCCCCTGCCGCCGGGGCCGAGGCCTTCTCCATCACCTCCCGGATCCTCTCGGCGGCCCTCCGCGCCATGGTGGTCGCGGCCTTCGCGGATGATCAGCTCGACGCCGGGGACGCGCGGCTCGTGCTCGATGGTCTCCGCCAGCTGGGCCTGCCCGCAGCGGAGCTCGAACTGGCCGGGGCGCTCCTGCTGGGACCGGTCCGCATGGAGGACATCAACCAGGAGCTCGCCAATCTGCCCGAAGCCTGCATCGCCTATCTGTCGGCGGCGGCCGTGGTGAGCACCTCGTGCATCAGACAGGACCACTTCATGGATCGGCTGGCGGAGAGCCTGCTGATTCCCGAGGGCCTCGCACGGGCCCTCGACGCCTGCATCGAGGACGACTGAGGTCCCTCGAGCCGGCCACCAGTCCCCCGGCGCGGTCTGACCAACCGCGCCACCCGCCGCCCGCGGCCCACGGAACGGGTCGCGGGCGGCACCTACAGCGAGGACCCGTCAGGTTCGGGTCCCGCCCGGCGCCGCCGCATCCACGACGCGATTGCGCCCCTTGCGCTTCGCCTGGTAGAGCGCCGCATCCGCGGCCTTCACCACGGCAGCCGGCTTGCCGTGTTCCGGCATGCGATGCGCCACACCGACGCTCACGGTGACGCCCACGCCGGCCTGCGCGGACGCCTTGCCGCGTGGTGCAGCACCCGAGCGTCCTCCACCACGACGCGCACCGGCGGGCTTCTTCCGCGGCCGGGAACGACCGCGCAGGGTGAGGACCCGCGTCTCGAGATCCGCGCGAAAGGCGTCGCAACGCGCCGCCGCGAGGCCCGCTTCGTGGCCGGCGAAGACCACCGTGAACTCCTCGCCCCCATAGCGATAGGCGCTGCCGCCGAAGTGCTTGCGCAGCCGCGTGGCGACCAGGCGCAGCACCTGATCACCGACATCATGGCCGTAGGTGTCGTTGAACTTCTTGAAATGGTCCACGTCCACCATGGCGACGGCCCAGTTGCGACCCAGGCGCGCGAGCCGTTCCTCCAGCGGGCGCCGCCCCGGCAGACCGGTGAGCGGATCGAGGAAGGCCATGCGGTAGCCGGCCCATCCCACGGAGCACAGCAGGGCCATCCCGCCGGCCAGGAGCCAGACCGGATCGGGGGACTCCGCGTCCGGCGACCGGGCCAGCACCGCCGTACTCGCCGAGGCCAGGGCAATCCCCGCGAGCACCGGGTCGCTCAGGCGCAGCCAGCGCAGACCGGCAGTGAGGGTGGCGGCGATCGCGAGACCGCCGGCGAGCAGGGCACCATCGAGGGGAAGCGCGACGGGGAGGCTGAAGAGCGGCAGCGCACCCCAGCCGACCTGCCAGGCCTGTGCGAGCACCTCGGGCGGCAGCCAGACGGCGACCAGGATCTCGGCGAGGAGGCAGAGCGCGAGGAGCAGGGTTCCGACGGACAGCACGGCCGTTTCGGCCACGAACGACAGCCACAGCAGCAGCGCCGGGGCGAGCACGGCGACCAGCGGATCGTGCCAGGCGGCGTTCGCCCGCAGGGGGCTCGCGTCGCTGGCGCCGAGCCAGATCCAGAGCAGGATCAGCGCGGCGCGCGCACTCCGACCACGCTGGAACACGGCGGCCTGGGCGAAGGCCAGTGCCCCCGCGGCAAGCGCCCCCCAGCCCAGCCATTCCATCTGCGTGAGACCGAACACCCTGCTGCTCCCGCGTTCTGCCCCGTCGGTGCGCGCCGCCTCCCCGAGCACCACGCAGTCCCGCGCGTGAGCACGCGTCGTTCCGACAGCATAGAACCGCGCCCCGCCCTTCGCCGTCGGACCCCGCGGACGCTGCGCGCCGGGTCGCGTAAGCTCGTCGCAGGACAGGCCCTGGAGGACTTTCATGTTCGGTTCGAGCTTTCATCTGTTCACACTCTTCGGCTTCAGCGTGCGTGCGAATTCGAGCTGGTTGCTGCTCTTCGCACTGCTCGTCTGGTCCCTGTCCACGGGCTTCTTCCCCACGCAGTTTCCAGGGCTCCAGGAACCCTACTACTGGCTGCTCGGATTGACCGGCACCCTCGGCCTGTTCTTCTCCCTGCTGTTCCACGAGTTCTCCCACTCCATGGTGGCGCGCGCCCGCGGCATGAAGATCTCCGGCATCACGCTCTTCCTCTTCGGCGGCGTCGCCGAACTCACCGAGGAGCCGCGCGATCCGAAGACCGAGTTCGAGGTCGCCGTGGTCGGCCCCCTGTCGAGCCTCTTCCTGGCGGCGCTGTTCTTCGCCTTCACGGTCGTCCTCGGCGCTCTGAGTGCCGCACCGGCCTGGGCCGGTCTGTTCAGCTACCTGTCCGCGGTCAATCTGGTGCTTGCGCTCTTCAACCTGGTTCCGGGCTTCCCCCTGGACGGCGGCAGGCTGCTGCGCGCCTACCTCTGGCAGAAGCGCGGGGACGTGGTCTCCGCGACCCGAACCGCAGCGCGGGTCGGCCAGGGCTTCGGCTTCACGCTCATCGCGGCCGGCGGCCTGCTGATCCTCACCGGCGGCGCCATCGGTGGGTTCTGGTGGATCCTCATCGGCTTCTTCATCGTCGGTGCCGCGAAGAGTGTCGATGCGCAGACGCAGATGCGCGCCACCTTCGAGGGCATTCCGGTGCGCCGCTTCATGACCCAGGATCCCGTGAGCGTGTCGCCGGACCTCGACCTGCAGCGCCTCGTCGAGGACTACGCCTACCGTCATCACTTCAGCATGTTTCCCGTGGTGGACGGGGAACGGCTGGTGGGTCGCGTCCGTGTACGGGACGTCCGCACCATGCCGCACGACGTCTGGCGGCAGAGCCGGGTCTCGGAAATCATGGTGCCCTGCGACGAGACCAACACGGTTGCGCCGGACACGGACACGCAGCAGGCGCTGAACCGCATGCAGACCCTCGAGGGCGGGCAGCTGCTCGTGGCGGACGGTCCGCGGCTCGTCGGCATCCTCACCCTGCGCGATCTCGTCGCCCATCTCGCGATCCGCCAGGAGATCGAGGGGCGCAACTGACCCGGGGCGCTCGCCGAACGCGGTCACGCGGGCCGGGCCGCGGATCCGGCGGGGCCCGTGCGCAGGGTCGACCGCTGGTCCGTCGACGGCTTGAGCAAGGGCCCGCGACACGGCACCCTTGGTGAATGATTCACGCGAATTAAGTCACTGCGGCGAGAGGCGCGACCCCATCATGAGCACAGCCCGGACCTCCACGGAGCTCGGCTTCGACCCCGATGCCCTGCGCGAGAAGTACCGCATCGAACGCGACAAGCGTCTGCGCAGCGACGGCAACGCCCAGTACCTCGAGGTCAAGGGCGACTTCGCGCACTACGTCGACGATCCCTACGTGGACGCGCCCATCGAGCGCGAGCCCCTGCAGGATGCCGTCAACGTGCTCATCATCGGTGGCGGTTTCGGTGGCCTGCTCGCCGGCGCGCGGCTCACGGAAGCCGGCATCACCGGCATCCGCATGGTCGAGAAGGGCGGCGACTTCGGCGGCACCTGGTACTGGAACCGCTATCCCGGAGCGGCCTGCGACATCGAATCCTACGTCTATCTCCCGCTGCTCGAGGAGATGGGCTACATGCCGAAGCGCAAGTACGCGACCGGCGAGGAGATCCTCTGGTACAGCCAGCAGATCGGCCGCAAGTACGGCCTCTACGACGATGCCCTGTTCCAGACCGAGGTCACGGCCCTGCGCTGGGACGACGACGCCGACGTCTGGATCGTCGAGACCAATCGCGGTGATGCCATCCGCGCGAACTACCTGGTCACGTCCAACGGCCCCCTGAATCGACCGAAGCTGCCCGGCATCGAGGGCATCGATCTGTTCGAGGGGCACACCTTCCACACGAGTCGCTGGGACTATGGCTACACGGGCGGTGATGCCAACGGCAACCTGACGGGCCTCCAGGACAAGCGGGTCGCCATCATCGGCACCGGGGCGACGGCCGTGCAGTGCGTGCCTCATCTGGGGCGCTGGTCGAAGCATCTGTACGTCTTCCAGCGCACCCCCTCCTCCATCGACGTGCGCGGGGATCGACCCACGGACGAGGAATGGTTCAAGGCGCTCGAGCCGGGCTGGCATCAGGCGCGCATGGACAACTTCAACATCCTCACCTCCGGCGGCGTGATCGAGGAAGACCTCGTGCAGGACGGCTGGACCGAGATCATCCGCAACCTGCTGGTTCTGGTGCGCAACGAGGACGATCCGGACCTGTCCTTCGAGGCCATGCTGAAGAAGGCAGAGATCGCCGACTTCCAGAAGATGGAACAGATCCGCAGACGCGCCGAGGAACTCGTCGAGGACCCGGAAACGGCGGAGCACCTCAAGCCCTACTACCGGCAGTTCTGCAAGCGGCCCTGCTTCCACGACGACTATCTGCCGACCTTCAATCGACCCAACGTCACCCTCGTCAGCACCGACGGCCGCGGCGTGGATCGCATCACGGAAAAGGGCGTCGTGGCGAACGGCGTCGAGTACGAGGTGGACTGCATCGTCTTCGGCACGGGCTTCGAGGTGGGCACGGAATACGCGCGGCGCTGTGGCTACGAGACCTACGGTCGCGGCGGCCGCTCCCTTTCGGAGAAGTGGAACCAGGGCGTGCGCACCCTCCACGGCATGCACAGCGTCGGGTTCCCCAACATGTTCATCATGGGGGCGACCCTGCAGACCGGGTTCACGGCCAACTATCCGCATGCCCTGAACGAACAGAGCAAGCACATCGGCTACATCCTCTCGAAGTGTCTCGAAGGCAATCAGCGCATCATCGAGGCCACGGAAGAAGCCGAGGAGGAGTGGGTGCAGACGATCATCAGCCTCGCGCGCCTCAACGAGGACTTTCTCGCGAGCTGTACGCCCGGCTACTACAACAACGAGGGCAAACCCCAGGAGCGCCTGCTCCAGAACGCCAACTACGGGGCCGGCGCGCCGGCGTTCTTCAAGGTCCTCGAGGACTGGCGCGCCGATGGAGAGATGAAGGGGCTCGCCCTGCGCTGATGCCGGCCGGCCCATCGGCCGGCGACCCTGCGGCGAGGCGCGCCCCGGCGCGTCCTCGCCTTCCACCCGGGCGATGACATCCGCATGCGCTGCGTCCCTTCAGGAGCGGAAACGCGGTGAACGCCGGAGACGACCGCGCCTGGGCCGCGTTCCGCTACCGCGACTACCGGCTCCTCTGGGCCACCCTCCTCACCGGCGGCATGGTGCTCTGGCTGCGCATCCTCGGCACGGCCCAGTGGCTGCTCGACGAAACGGGGTCGCCGATCCAGGTCGGATTCATCGGCGTGGTGCAGCTCTGCGTGCAGATTCCCGCGCTGCTCTGGGGCGGAACCCTCGCGGACCGGATCGACCGCAAGGGTCTGCTCGTGCTCGCCAACGGCACGACCACCGTCCTGATGTTCACCCTGGCCATGCTCGATCTGCACGATCTGCTCGCACCCTGGATGCTGTTCCTGGCCATCGCCCTCACGGCCACGTCGCAGATGCTCGCCAATCCGTCGCGCGCGGCGCTCTCCGCGATCTCCGTTCCGGAGCGTCACCTGATGCGCGCGGTCTCGAGCGACAACGCGACGGGCAACCTTGCGGCGATCGCAGGCCCCCTGCTCTTCGCCGCCCTCTCGGTGCAGGCGGGCATCACGACCGCCTTCTTCGTCGCGGCCGGTCTCGGATCCGCCGCGACCCTGCTGCCCCTCGCCCTGCGGCTGAGCGGTCGCGTGGAAGGCGGCCGCGAAGGATCGACCTTGCAGCAGACCCTCGAGGGCCTGCGCTACGTCGCGCGCCATCCGATCCTGCCCGGCATGTTCCTCCTGGATACGGGCATCACCGTGGTCTCCTTCTACCGGGAGATCCTGCCCGTGCTCGCGCTCGGCATGTTCGCGGCCGGGGCCAGCGCGACCGGCATCCTCGGCGCGGCGAATGCCGCCGGCGCCGTGGCCGGCGCGCTGCTCGCGGCCGTGCTCGCCGCCTATCGCGCCAAGGGGATGCTGGTGCTGTACGCGTCCCTCGCCTACGGCCTGATCCTCTTCGGCTTCGCCGGCGCGACCCATCTGTTCGTCGGCGCCCTGATGATCGCGCTCCTCGGCCTGAGCGACGCGATCACGGTGACCGTCCGTCACAGCACCGTGATGCTGACAACGCCGGACGCCATGCGCGGACGCGCCTACGCCGCCATGATCCTCGCGGCCCAGACCGCCAACAATCTCGGCACCATCTGGGTCGGCTTCTGGGCGGGCAGCATCGGCGCGCACCGCACCATCCTCCTGGGCGGCGTGCTCTCGGTGCTGGCGACCCTGATCATCTGGCGTCTCTGGCGGCCGATCCGCGCCTATCGCTCGCCCTAGCGCAGCGCGTTCAGGCGCGTGCTCCGCCGCGAAGACGATCGCCGGGAAGGCGGACACGCCGCTGCGTCAGTGCACCACCAGCCGGACCGGCACCCGATCCCCCGGCGGCGAATCCATCAGCTGGGTGAACTCGTGGTCGTTCCAGCGATAGCGCACTCGATAGGCCTCGACGATCTCGCGCGTGGTCACCCGGGTGCGGCACTCGCTGCGCAGGTCCCAGGCGAGCAGGCGGTCGAGGCCGGCGCCGGCGCCGGGATGGGCCGGTGCACAGTCGCCGACCGCTTCGGCGACCCGCTCGCTGCGCGTGACGGGAACCACCTCGACGACGCGGGCATGGACGACCAGGGCGTCCGTCTGCGCAGCGGCCGCGCTCAGGGCACCGGGCAACAGCGCGCCGAGGAGCAGCAGACGCGCCACGCGGACCGCCGGCCCGGGCGCCTGTGCACCGCGCAGGAGGCGGAACAGGACCTGCACGGGTTCGCTCATGGACGAGACTCCTCTGCGGCCCAGCCGAGGGCATCGAGATGGGTGATGTCGGCGAGCGTCAGTCCGGAAGGCCGAGGCTCCAGGCGAACCTGCCAGCGACCGTCCTCCATCCGTTCCACGAGGCAGGTGCCACCCTCCAGCGTCCCGTTCAGGGCCGCGGCGTAGCGCTCCGCGCGAAGTCGATGATCGAACGCCAGGGTCCGGCCCAGGGCCGCCTCCACGGTGGCGCGCCGCGCGGCGCCCGCCCGTTCGATGCGCGCCCGGTGGTGGTCCACCTTGTCCACGTAGCGCTGGGCGCCGGCCGGCAGCTCGGGGCTCGCGGCGATCCGCGTGGGCCCGTAGTTGTAGGCCGCGAGTGCGCGCGTCTCGTCACCCTCGTGCAGGTCGATGAGCTCACGCAGGTAGCGGGCACCGAGATCGATGTTCAGACAGGGGTTGTAGAGCTCCGCCACGCGACGCACCCCCAGGTGGCGCGCCGTGCCCGGCCACTGGATCTGCATGATCCCGTGCGCGTCCGCATGGGATCGGGCATCGGGATCCCAGGCGCTCTCCGTCGCGGCGACGGCGAGCAGCAGGTCGAGGGGCACGGCGTGCAGGGCGGAGGCGAGTTCGAAGCAGGCCTGGAACGGATAGGCACCGTCCTGGGTGCGGGCCTCCACACCGGCGCCGAGGAGCCAGAGCAGGGCCAGGGCAGGAAGATGGCAACGCTTCATGATTCGGCTCCCGTCAGCGTGCGCACGGCCTCGAGCAGACGCCGGCGTTCGGCCTCCTCCCGATAGGCGAAGGCGACCTCGTAGCGTCCGGGGCCGCGCCGCACCACCTCGAAGGGATGGTCGAGGGAAGTCGCCAGGCGCGCTGCGAAGCCGCTTGCCGAGCGTTCGCTGTGGAAGGGCGTCCAGACCGCCTGGAGCGCTCCCTTGCGCTCCACACGCGCGCCGGGGTCGGAAGGATCCGGTGTCCCGCCCGGGAGCGCCTCAGGCGCGTCCGCGCCGGACAGGAGATCGACGGTGGCCACGGCCGTCTCCGGCGGCAGACTCACGCGGGGCGGCGAATCGGCCTGCGCCACCCGCACCGCTGCGTCCTCGGCGAGCGCCGCCTCCGGCAGGTCCTGTGCCCGTTCGAGCGCCGCTGCGAGGCGCTCCTGCGGCGCTGCGCCCGGCGCCGGAGGCGCCGGATCAGGTACGGCCGGTTCCGGTACGGCCGGTTCCGGTAGGGCCGGAGCCCGTCGCTGCGTCCCCCGATCCCGAGGCGCCGTCTGATCCGCCGCGGCGCCAACCGGGGTGCGGGCGTCCGCAGACCCCGGTTCGGCGAGCCACCTCATGCCGGCTGCAGAGAGCTCGCGCCCCAGGGCCCAGGCCTCGGACCGCAGCGCCTCGCCGGAGACCCCGGCGCCCAGGGCGACGACCACGACGACCGCCGCCCCGCTGATGATGCCGATCAGGAATCGCATGTTCCCCTCCTCAGAGGCGTCGCAGCCGTCCGTTGCTTTCCGTGAGATGGATCGCGCGCCAGCTGAGGGCATCGGCATCGAGGAGCCCGGTGAAGGCACTCAACCACTGCGCCCGATCCTGATCGGGGTCGCGACCGCAGGCGCCCGGGGCATCGCGCAGGGCCTGGTGCACCCGGCGCGCCAGGGCAGGATCCCGGGTCGCGATCACGTACAGGCCGGCGCCGGGACGGCCCGACTCGACGCCCTCGGGCACCTGCAGGCGATAGCGACGCTCACCGGGCTCGCTCCGTTCCGGCTCCCGGCCGCAGTCGAGCGGGCGGACCCGCTCCTCACCGGTGCCGAAGACCAGCAGGAAGGCGGGTTCCTGCAGCTCGAGGCTCACTTCCGCACAGACGCCCCCATCGCGGTCACAGACCCCGCGCGGCGCCACGGGCTCGAGCTGCAGGGGCCCGAGCAGTATCGGGGGCTCCGCTGGACGCAGCGCCTCGGGACGCTCGACCGCTCGCGCCGCCGTCGCGCCCGGTTGCGCCGGATCCAGCCCCGACACGAAGACGGAGGCCACGCGTTGCGTCGTCTCCCGATCGGGCTCGCCGAGGAACAGCCCCAGCTCGCGGACCGGACCGCCCCCGCCGCTGTCCTCCAGCGTCAGCAGCCAGGTCGCCGCCTCTGCCCGCGGCGTGAGCACGCCGAGGGGTGACGTCGCCAGCGACGTCCTCAGCGATGCGGCGATCCTGCCGAGCTCGGCGGCGTCCGGGACCGCCAGATGAACGGGTCCGTCGAGACCCTGCGGCAGCGTGCAGCCGAGCTGGGCCTGCAGCGCCTCGGCGATCGCTTCCGTGCGCGAACCGGCGAGCGGCGCATCGACGGATCCGGGCCGTCCGACGGCGACCACCCGCGCGAGCGCGCGGCGTTCCGCGACCGCGAGTCGACCGCGCCACTCATGGCTGGTCCCGCCGACCCAGATCCCCTCGGTCACGTCGAGCATGGCAAGGGTCACGGCACCGGTGCCCCCCTCGCCCGCCGTCACCTCGATCCCGATCGCGTAGTGCACGGAGGGTCCGATCGCACAGGGGCCCCGCGCCCCCCCTACGGCTAGGCGAACGCCGGCGACGGCGAGCAGGCGGGCCCGCAACTGCGCCACGACCGCCTGGCTCAGCGCGTCGGAGCGCGCCTGGGGCACACCGTTGCGCAGGGACAGGAAATCGATGGTCTCGCCACGGAAGTTCGGATGACGGGTGAGGGTCTCCGCGAGTGCGGGGGCGACCTCCCCATCGAGCCAGCGCAGGAGCGCGCCGTCCTGCGCGAGCACGGCGGCGCGGGCCTCCCCGGCGCCGAACAGGCAGAAGAGCATCAGGACCGCGCCCAGCCGGAGGAGCAGCCCGCCGCCCCGCATCCGTCGCGGCCAGGAGGACCGTTCAGCTTTCCCGTGCATCGGCAGCCTCCTCGTGTCGCACCACACCGTAGCGGTCGATCACCAGCGCGCCCCGGACCTGCGCGTCGACGAAAGCCCGGATGCGGCCGGCGATGCGGTCGGGCATGCGGATCGCCCAGCGCGCCTCTGCGGCATCCGGACGCTGCGCCTGCAGCGCCCCGCTGACCTGCGCCGGCACCGTGGTCGCGAGCACCTCGTAGACCTCCCCGGGCGCCGGGGCATCGACAAAGCGGAAGCCCGGATCGAGCCGCAGCCTGTCCGTGCCGAGAAAGGCATAGACCTCGAGTTCACCCCGCGCGATCAGGCGCAGGAAGTCGCTGTCGGAGGCGAAGCGCAGCGTGAGACCGTCCCGGTCGTCCCTCGCCGTTTCCGGCGCCGTCGAGGAAGGGGGCTCCGGCGCGGGATCCGCCACCGCCGCGGGCGGCCGTTGCGCGTCCGTCACCGCGTCGCGGCGGATTCCGCGAGGCTGCACCCCGGCGGCCGGAGCGCTGCGCGGCTCGACGATCTCGTTCGCGAGATCGACGCTCGGCGCCGGCGCGCTGACGGCACGCAGCTCGGCCTCGGAGGACGGCTCGTCCGGGGGCGCCGCGTCCACCACCTGGTCCCTGCGCTCCCTGGCTCCTGTCTCGCTGTCCTCGGCGGTCATCGGCCGAGGCACCGCCCGCGGCTCGGTCACGGCCTCGGCATCCTGTTCCGCCTCGCGCGCGAGCCCCAGGATGGCGATGAGACAGAACGCGATGATCGCCATGAAGCGCATCACATCCGCCTGCAGACTGTCGCTCTCGCTTCCGAACACCTCAGTCTCCCTTCGCCGGCGGCAGCTGACGCGAGCCGCGCGCCACGGCCGCACGCAACAGCCAGGTCGGAGTCTCGGGCGGCCCGGGGCGTCGAGGCGCCGACGCCTGCGTGCGCAGCGCGAGGACGCGGCAGCGGAGCAACAGGAGGCGCGCACGCAGGGCAGGATCCTCGGCGTTCGCGAGTGCCTCACCGAACCGGATCGATTCCCGTCGCATCACGCTCTCCCGGATCCGCATGATCGAGGCGCCTTCAGTAGCTGGACTGCATCCGGCCGTGCGGCGTCCCGGCCGCAGGCGCATGCGTGACCGGCGCGGGATCCCGGACCGCCGCCGCACCCCGCAGGGACGCCTCGATCCGTCGCGCCGACGCAATCAGTTCGCGCAGTTCCGCCGCCTGCACGGTCCGGTAGTAGTCGTGCAGGGACGCGCCGACGGCGAGGGTCTTGACCAGACGCATGAGATAGCCGCCCACGGCCCCGACGATGGTCGTCGTGAGCGCGAGCAGGATGCCGCCATCCACGAGGCGCTCGAGGACGGTTCCGGCGGATCCGGAGACGCCGCCGTCGGGCCCGCCGAGCGTCGTCTCCAGGGCCCCGCGCATGCCCACGGCGGTCCAGACGACGCCGATCCCGATGAACAGGTTGATCCAGACGTCCGACAGCTGATCGAGCTGCACGATCTCCCGGCTCTGCGCCGACCCCGCGAGCCGCCGCGAGAGGAGGCCGAGATGCAGCAGGAAGAGCAGCAGCACCAGCCCGAAGGCCCAGACGGAATGGCCCAGATTGCGGGCCACCCAGGTCCCTGCGTCGAGGGACGAGGCGGTGCGGGCCGGCTCGAGCACGAGCAGACCGAGCGCGGCGAGCACCGTGCCGAGCACGGCGCCGCTCGCGAAGCCCCGGCGAACCGCCACGGTCAGGATCCGCCCGCCGCGCAGGCACGGCAGGTCGCCTCGAGCACGAGCTCCGTCTCCTTGAGCAGCGTGTCCGCCCGGTAGAAGCTCGTCGCATCCTCGCTCGCGCGGAGCAGGCCCTGCTCCTTGTGCTGCAGTTCGGTCCGCATGTCCGCGAGGACCCGCTGCCGGATCGGGCAGGTCTGCGAGCAGGTGTTGTAGTCACCGCGCAGCGAGACGAACTTGATGGCGAAGTAACGGTTGTAGAGCTCCTCGGCGCGGCGGCGACTGAGGGTCCCCGTATCCACCTGACGGACGAGGAAGTCGCTGAAGTGCACGCGATTGCTCGCCGCCGGATTGTCCTCCGCGATCGCGAGCAGATCGCGGAAGTAGCTGTCGAAGTGGTACTCGCAGCCCGACGCGAGCCGCTGCTCGACGTCCAGCGTGGCGGCATCGAGCGTGCCGGCAACGCGCGCCGTGCAGTGCTCGGCGGTCTGGGTCGTGGTGCAGCCCGCAAGCGCGAACAGGGCGCCCAGGGTCAGGAACAGCAGGATGGAAGGCTTCATGGCGGTTTCCTCGCTTCGCATCGGTCACATGGCCAGGGGGCTGACGAAGGGCGCCTCGCCGATCGCATAGGGCGGCGCCGCGATGGGCCCGTCGGCCCCGCGCTCGCCGAACAGGATCTCCTTCACGCCACCGACCACCTGGGCCATCTCGGGGGTGATGAGTCCGAAGGACTGATTGAGCTGCTCCATGAGCGACGCACGCGCGATCTCCTGTTGCGTGGCGGCGATCAGACGGGACGCATCCTCCATGTCGAGATAGATGTCGGCGGCGATGACCGACAGGGACCCTCCGGGACCGCCCTGCCGCGTCGCCACCAGGTCGTAGTACTGACGGAAGCGATCGGACAGACGCACGCCGGAGCGACCCCGCAGCGCAGGCGCATCGGCCCCCGTGACCGGAGCGCCGTCGACGGCGCCGAGCAGGCTGTCCTGAAGGGACGTGGGTGTCGTGCGCAGACCGATCTCCTCGTGCAGCCGTTTCTCCAGGCTCGTTCTCGTGTTCTCCACGGAGCGCTCCATGTCGGGCAGTCGATCGCTCATGAGCTCGAGCATCTCCAGATAGGTCGCACCGAGCTGCCGGGCGATGCGGTCACAGCCCGCATCCCCGTCCGCGCCGGCACAGAGGCTCTCGCTGTAGAGGTCCTGCTGGAGATCCATGCGGTGGATCACCTGCTGCAGGCTGTTCTCCATGTCCTCGGCCACCTGGCCGGTCTCCCGGATGTCCTCGAGCACCGTGGTCGGAAAGAGCCGCACGACGGGCCCCGTCCCCGGAGCCGCCAGCACGGACGCTGCGGGCACCAGGAGCAGCAGCGGGAGGGCGAGCGTGGCCGCGATGCGGCCACGCCCCGTGGGTTTGCGCTTGGTCATGGGGGTCTCCCCGAACGGTTGCATGGATTCAGATCACCGGTTCGACGTCGACGCGGATGCGCAGACGATCACCGGGGTTCTCGTCGAGACGCCGCGTGAACTCCTGACCGCGATAGCGGTAGACGACGTCGTAGCCCTCGAAGGTCGTCTCGCGACGCGACTCGTAGACGATCTCGCAGCTCTGCCGGCGCACGTTGCGGCCCCGCCGATCGCGGCCCGGCCAGTCGCGGACGTCGTAGCGGTCGTCGTAGCGGCGCGAATCGAAGCGGTCGCGCGAGGCGTTGTTCGCCACCGCGGCACCGATGGCGGCCCCGGCCACGGTCAGGATCGGCTTGCCGCGACCGTCGCCGATCGCATGGCCGAGCACGCCGCCGATCACGCCACCGAGCAGGGTCGCGCCGGCATCACCACCGCGGCGCTGCTCGGAGACACCGGCGTAGCTGTAGCGGTCACGAGCCTGATAGCGGACCGGCTGCTGCCGCCGCGCGGGCAGGTCGTAGCAGCGCTCGATCGGCTCGTCGACGTAGTGATGCGCATAGACGGGGTCCACATCGACGACATCGACCCAGGTGTAGAAGCCGTTCGCACCGTAGCGGTCCACGCCCGCGTGGTCCGCCGCCGCGAAGGACGCGCAGCCGAGCAGACCGGACGCGAGCGCGGTCCTGACAAGAGATCTTCCGGTGTGGTCTTTCATGATGCCTCCTCGTACACGTCCTGGGGCGGACAGGAGGGATCATGGGCGGCGGAAACTTAACGTCATCTGAATCGTCCGGCGTCGAGACCGATGACGCACGGACATGAACCGAAAGTGAACGGAGCGTCCCCGACCGGGCAGCCGGGAACGCGGAGGCCGGCTTCAGTCGAAGCGGATCTCGTCCTGCGCCCAGGCGCGGATGAGGTGGTGCGCGATGGCGATTCCGCCAGGAACCTTCAGGGTCGGGTGCTCACCGGCCAGCGCGGCGCGCACGTCCTTTCGAGGCACCCAGCGCACGTCGTGCATCTCTTCCGTATCGATCTGGATCTCCCGCGACAGCGCCTGTCCATGGCAGCCGATCATCAGGGACGACGGGAAGGGCCAGGGCTGGGAGGAGTGATAGCGCACGGCGCCGACCTCGATGCCGGCCTCCTCACGCACCTCGCGCCGCACCGCCTCCTCGATGGACTCCCCCTGGTCGATGAAGCCGGCGAGGGCGGAGAACATGCCGATCCGCACCAGCGGGCCATGACTCTGCCCGAGCAGGCAGTGTTCGTCGTCCACGATCAGCATGATCGCCACGGGATCGGTACGGGGGAAGTGACTGGCATTGCACTGCTCGCAGACGCGCTGGTGTCCCCCCTTCTCCTGGCGCGTGGGCGCACCACAGGTGCTGCAGTAACGATGGGATCGATGCCAGTTGATCTGGGCGCGCGCCTGGGCGAGCACACCGGTGTCCGCCGTGGGCAGGCTCATGGCGGCACTGCGCGATTCCTGGAAGGCGACGCCACCACCGAGCGCGAGCTCGTGGCTCGGGTCGTTCACCTCCGAGATGTCCAGGGCGAAGTGCGGCAGCTCCTGCTCATCGAGGCCGAGAAACACGGGCGGCACGGTCACGTCCAGGCGATCGATGTCGGACCGCGAGAGCCAGCCGAGACGCGGCGTCTCCTGCGACCCGTCCACGAGCACATTCAATTGCCACAGAGGCAGGAAGCGGGACCTCGGGGCATGGGCCGCCGCCGCGAGCCAGGCCGGATCGCGGCGGCGTACGTCCGCACGATCCAGGGGGTTGCCCGCAAAGGTATGAACCATCGACACGTCGCTTCTCCGTCAGCGCATTCCGCCGCGCATTGTACGCAAGCAGCACGGGAAAGCCGGCGGGACAGGGCCCCGGTCTCCTGGAGCCCTCGCGGCCCGCGCACCGCGCCGCGCAGGGAAACAGCGCTCGCGGGACCTCGCGGCGCCGTCAACGCCCCGCGCCGAGCGCCCAGAGCCAGGCGCTCGTCACCAGCGCCAGGGCGAGGGTCGCGCAGAGGCCCTGACCGACGCGACCGAGCCGCGCCGGATCGACCCGTGCGGCCAGGGCACCGAGCAGGGCACCGCAACCGAAGCCCGCGAAGTGTCCGCCCACGTCGACGTTCCGGTCCTCACCGCCGACGCCGGTGAAGGCGAGGAGCGCGAAGGCCGCGAAGAGGGGCGCGAGACTCCGACGCCAGCCGAAGCTGCGCCGTCCGCCGCGTCGCCAGATCCAGGCACCGACGAGGCCGACGGCCGCGAAGTTCGCGGTGGACGCCCCGAGGGACGCGAAGCGATCCGGCTGCAGGCTGGCGTTGAGCAGATTCCCCGCCACACCCGCGAGCAGCACGAGCAGCCAGCCGAACCCCGAGCCGAGATAGCGCCCGACGTTCAACCCGATCACCGCGCCGAACACGGAGTTCGCGAGGATGTGCCCGAAGTCCGCATGCAGCGTCAGCGCCGTCACGGGTCGCCACCACTGCCCCTCGATGATGGCGAGCGTTTCGACGCGCCCGAGGGCGCGCAGGTCCCCGTGCAGGAGTCCCGCCCCCTGCAGCGCCGGAATCATCCAGATGACGAGCAGATAGGCGACGACACCCGGGTAGCCGCTTTCCAGCGGCGGGACCGGATCGGGCAGGGCCCGGTCCGTGGTCGACTCGTTGCGCGCCGCGACGAGCTGGGCCGCCGCACGCGCCGCCTGCGCCTGCGGAACCCAGACGAGCCAGCGTCCATGCTCGAGGTCGACGGCGTGATCGATGCCCACCGCCGTCAGCGTGAAGGCCGCATCGTCCGCCGAGGCCCGATCCAGGCTCTGCGCGACCACGTGCCAGTGCTCACGCCCCTCGGGACGCGTTCTCGGCGGGCGACGAACAGGATGCGGTGCCTGTGAATCGGGATCGGACATGGGCGCAGCGACGGCCGGGGGCTGTCGGACTCTACGCGGAAAGGTCTGAACTTCAAGCGCAGGACGGGACGCGGGGCCCTCCGCTCCGGGCTCAATCGAGCTGCGCGATGTACTCCTCGCCGCGGGACAGGACGATGAACGCCGTGCAGTCCTTGCGCGCGGCACCGGCGGGAAAGCGCCATCCGCGGACCGTGGAGAGCGCCGCGGCATCGGTGCAGCGCGGCGGATCCGAGTAGGCCACCGCCGCATGAGTCGGCCTGCCGTCCGCCGTGATGTCGAAGCGGATGTGCACCTGGTGCCGCCGCACCTTGGCGCAGCGGCCTTCCAGACGAGGATCGACGAGGGGCTCGAACTCGGCAGGGACCACACGTTCGTCACCGCACGCCACCGCCGGCGCCGGGGTCTCGGCACAAAGGGGAAACGCAAGGACACCGAGGGCCGCGAAGGAGCCCGCCCGCACCAGGCCCGCCGCGTGTCGAGACACTGCCATCCCGAGACGATGCATCCTGCCCTCCCACCGTGAACGGAGCCTCTGCGGATCCTTTCCGGATCTCGCGCAGGACCGGTCTCACACCGCAGTGGATCCGGCCCCATGACCCCTTGGTACCGCACCGGGCAGCGCGGATCAAGTCGCCACGAGGGCGGGACGGGCAGCGCTGGCCGGTCTCGCGCGGCCATGCCCGGCCGTGATCCCGGCACCCGGGCGAGCGGCATCAGCCCGACAGGAAGGGGCCGTAGTCCGGCTGCGCGCCCCGCGGCAGCGGGATGCCCGCGGCGGGCATGGGGTACTTGAGTCCCGTCGCGCAGTTGAAGAGCAACGCCCGAGCCTGACGATCGACGAGACCCTCCGCCACCGCACGCTCCCAGGCGGCGAAGGTCGCGGCGCCCTCCGGACACAGGAGCATGCCACTCTCCCCTGCGACACGATCCCGCGCCTCGAGGAGCGCGGCATCGGACACGGCGATGGCAAAGCCGTCGCTCTCGCGCACCGCATCGAGGATCAGGAAGTCGCCGATGGCGGCGGGCACGCGGATGCCGGCCGCCACCGTGTGCGCACCGACTTCCAGTTCCGCATGACGCGCGCCGGCCTGCCACGCCTTCACGATCGGGGCGCAGCCCTCCGCCTGCACGGCGACCATGCGTGGGCGCTTCGCGCCGATCCAGCCGAGGGCCTCGAGTTCCGCGAAGGCCTTCCACATGCCGATGAGGCCCGTCCCGCCACCCGTGGGATAGAAGATGACGTCCGGCAGGGTCCAGCCGAACTGTTCGGCGAGTTCGAGCCCCATGGTCTTCTTGCCCTCGATGCGGTACGGCTCCTTGAGCGTGGACACGTCGAACCAGCCCATGGCCTCCTTGCCCGCACCGACGAGGGCTCCGCACTCGTTGATGAGGCCGTCGTAGGTCCAGACCGTGGCGCCCTGGAGCGCGATCTCGCGGATGTTCACCTCCGGCGTGTCGGCCGGGCAGAAGACGAAGGCCTCCAGGCCGGCCGCCCGGCAGTAGGCCGCCAGCGCTGCGCCGGCATTGCCGTTCGTGGGCATCGCCATGCGCCGGACCCCCAGGGCGCTCGCCATGGACACCGCCATGCACAGACCGCGCGCCTTGAAGGATCCGGTAGGCAGACGGCCCTCGTCCTTCACCCAGAGATCGGGTCCGTAGCGGTGGAGCGGGAGGATCGGGGTCATGATCTCGCCGAGCGAGGCGATGTGGGCGCACTCGCGCACGGGGAGCAGCTCCCGGTAACGCCAGAGGTCGGCAGGCCGCCGCGCGAGCGCGTCGGGATCCACCGCCCGCGACGCGGCGGAGAGGTCGTAGCGCACCAGCAGCGGCTTGCCCGCAGGGGACAGATTGTGGAGCTGATCCGCAGGCAGCCGGGCCCCGGTCTCACTGCACTCGAGATGGGTGACGAAGGTGGGTCGCGCGGTCGTGAGATTGCTGTCGTGCACCGGCGGGTGTCCTCGGCGTTCGGGAGGACGGCAGCTTAGCAGGCTGCCCGAATCCCGGAGCAGCAGCCCCATTACGCAGGACATGGATGGCCCGCACGCAGATCGGCGACCGTACCTCGTCGATCCGTCGTGCTCCGGCTGCGGACCCGCGCCCTACTCCACTTCGACCTGGTAGCGGATCTCGAAGGAGGGCGCCTCGCTCCCCAGGCGACGCTCGAAGCTGCCGCTCAGGCGCAGGCGGAAACCGTCCACGGCGGGATCGAGGGTCGTGCCCGGCACCGGTTGATAGGTCCAGGTCGCCCCGGCATCCGCCGTGAACTCGACGCCGTCGACGGGATCGTCGAGGGCGCCGAAATCGAGCGCCAGTCCGCTGGGCGGTGCGCCATCGACGAACAGGAAGGGCGCCCCGCTCCCGTCGAGATCACCGAGGAAGAGCGCGAGGCCGTCCGGGATCAGCGCAGACACCACCACGCTGTCGTCGTCCGTGATGCCGCGCCCCTCGTTGGTCGCGACGATGCGCTGCTCGATGCGGGCCCCGGGAATGGCCTTCGGGGCCAGGGTCCCCGCAACCGGATCGGCAATCGTGAGCAGGGTCTTCTCCAGGCGGATGTCCGGTGACGTGGGCCCCCAGGCGAAGGGGCGATCGAAGGCGAGGACGCTCACGGATTCCCCGATGTGGTCCCGCTCCGGATCGGCAAAGCGATCCTCGTCGACGTGCAGGCCGACGCCCGACGGCCCCGGTGGCGCGCAGCGGCGCAGCCAGCCGCCATTGTTCCCGGCCCGGGTGTTCTTGTCCGCGATCACCAGCGGCGACGCGGCGAAGGCTTGCGTGTAGGGCACGGTCGTACAGCCGTTGTCGAAGCCCGTGACCGTCGCGCCGCGGGAGAAGTCGTAGACGACGGCCGTGCCGCTTCGGTCGAAGAGGGTCCCGCGGACCGCCGCCTCCGCGGCGAGCCAGCCGATCCGCTCGGCCGCGACCACGGCGCCGGTAGCGACCTCCGAGCGCTCCAGGGCCACGTCGGCCCCGCTCGCATCGATGGCCTCCACCACCGAGGTGAGAAAGGGCACGGAGGGCACGGAGGGATCCAGGGTCGGCTCGTTGGCGATGCTCTGCAGCCCCGTGAGCAGGGCCGGTGCAGCCGCGAAGCGGCCCGGCGTGAAGGTGATCCGATCGAAGCCCGTCGAGCCCACACCATTGGAGACGAAGCGCGCCGTATCGACGAAGCCCGCTTCGAGGAGGCGCCCGTCGTCGAGACGATGCGTGCCGGCCTCGATGGCGATGTAGTCGATGGTCATGGCGCCGTGCGCGCCTTTCTCCCCGGACGGCTCGACCGCAGCGATGCGGAATCCCGACGCCGAGCGATCGCGCACGCGGAGCGCGGCCGGATCCGGATCGGTCTCCGTGGGCAGGACGAAGACCAGCGGCGTGACGCCGGGTGCGAAGGCCTCGGGAAAGCTCACGTCGGTGAAGCGACCCCGTGCACCACTCGCCGACGGGATCGCGACCCGGTCCACCTCCCCGTCGAAGGGCTTCTGCCCGACCTGGGGCGGCGCCCGCAGCGCCGAGAAGGACCGCTCGAAGGCCAGCGCACGCACCTGTTCCTGAGTGTGGCTGCGCTCGCCGTCGCTCGCCCGATCCTCGTCGACGAGCAGGCCCAGCGTACTGGGGGACGCGCTGCAGCGCCGCAGCCAGCCACCATCCGAGCCGTTGCGGGACACCTTGCCCGCGAAGAGGCGAGGGATGCCCGGAAAGCTCGTGCCGAGATCGATCGCGGTGCAGCCGTTGTCATGGCCGGTGACGGTGCCCGTCGCCGAGCTCGCCAGCTGCACCTCGTTGCCGTCGACATCCGGAAAGACGAAGCGGGTGTCGCCGTCCATGGCGAACCAGGCGAGGGTCTCGGGCGCGGAGAGGGTCCCGCCATCCTCCGAACGCTCGATGGCGACCTCGAAGCCGGCGGCCCCCGTATTGCGCACCACGGTCGTCATCCACGGGGAGGACGGCACGCCCGGCAGGATCCCGGGCTCGTTGTTCGCGCTCTGCAGCTGAGTGAGCACCAGGGGGGCGCCGTTCTTGGGGCGGGAGAACGCGACCGGGTCCCATCCGGTCGCCCCTGCGGAACGGCCCTGCACCGTCCCCGTGGTCAGGCGGCCGGCTTCGAACTCGACGCCCTGAACGCGACGCGCGAGGGGCAGGACCGCGAAGTAGTCGAGCGTGGTCGCGACGCTGCTGCCGTCCTCTCCCGGCGACTCGAGCAGGGCGATGGAAAAGCCGGTGCGATCCACGTCGATGATGCGCACCGCCGCCGGATCGGGGTTGTCGTCCGTGGGCAGGACGAAGACCAGCGGCGTTTCGGGGTAGCTCTGGCGGAAGCCGACCCGCACGAAGGCGGCCGTACTCGAGGTCGGCCCATCGAGCACGACCCGGTCGACGACCAGCACGACACGCTCGTCCGCGCTCGCCGCGGCCGCGACGGCGGGGTGCAGGGACGCGAGCAGACAGATCGCCAGGGTCAGGGCATGGCGCATGGACGACATCCGGGCATGGGCGGAACAGGTGCGCAGCGCCCCCGACGGGACGTCCCGGCGGGCCGCAGCGGCGCCTGTCTTCATCGATGCAAGGATAGTGTTTACGGGCCGTTGACACTGGCAGACCCGGCCCCGTCCATCGGTGAGTGCCCGCCACCGGGGCAGTTCAGAGCGAGAGCGTGGCCCGGGCCCAGACTCTCGAGGCGTCGCGGAACTGTCCGAAGAGACCCTCGCGGGTCCCGCTCATGAGATCGGCGCCGATCGCGAGGGTCAGGGCATCCCGCCCGCGCCAGCGCAGCTGGGGACGCAGGGCGCGATCCTCGTCCGTCAGGGACGCCAGCACCTCGACGCTGGCGCGCAGCGTCTCCTGCCGGAAGGAGCGCTGCACGCGGATCGTCGCGACGACGTCCCGGGACGGGGCGAAGAGGTCGTCCTCGTCGCCGCCGGTCTCGTCCGCGACGAGTTGGGCATTGACGAAGAGGTCCGCCGGCGCGTTCCAGTCGAGCCCCAGGCCGACGAGCGTGCGGGTCCGTGTCTCGTCCTGCAGGGGCGCGGCCCCCCGGACGTTCACGGGCTGATCGGGAATCCAGGCGGCCTCCAGGCGCCAGACCCGGGGACCCGCGGCCAGCTCGAGCGTCCCGCCGAAGAGACTGCGGCGCGGATGGGTCAGCTCCACGACCGGTGCAGTGCCCGATCCGCCCAGACGGAAGAGCGGATCCGTATCCGGACCGGACAGCGCGAGGACACTGGCATCCAGGCGTCCGAAGGTCCGACCGATCCGCAGCCCCGCCGTCCCGTCCTTCACGGGCGCGGTGCGATCGGAGACGGTGATCGGCAGGCCCGGTCCCTCGGCGCCGAAACCCGCCCGGAACCGCGGTGCCTGCAGCTCGAATTCGGCGCCGGGCAGCGCCTGCTGCGAGACGGTCGCGTCCAGGGCGACGGCTGCATCGAGGCGAATGCCTCCCACCAGCGTCCGCAGGCGGCCACCCCAGCGGGAGAGGCGTTCCGGGCGGACCTCCGTGAACAGGAAGTCGCGGCGCCGGACCGCATCGAAACGATCGGTGACCTGGATCCCGTCGAGCACGCCCCAGGCCACCGACTGCTTCCCGAGAGTGAGCAGCGTCGGACCGAAGCGCCCCACGAGCACGGCGCGATCGATCTCGAGACGCGCCCGGTCGCGATCGACCAGGGGACGACTCATGGCGGAGTAGGTGCCCGTGGTCCCGAGCCCCGTGTCGTCATCGGCGAACTCGCCACGCAGCTCGAGTTCGGCGCGCCAGGCATCGTCCAGCTGCAGGCGCAGCGTCGGACGTACCGTCGTCCGCGACAAGGCGAGCTCGCGATCCTCGCGCCTCACTCCGGCCCAGTATTCGAGCTCGAGGCCCGCAGCGGCCAGCTCGACGGCCGGAGCCGAGGGAGACAGACACGCGAGCAGCAGGGCGGCCAGCGCGCCGGCCAGAGGCCTGCCCGGCCGCGCCACGGCCGCGCGCCAGACGCTGGAAGGCACCGCTCGCGTCCTCACGGAATCACGGGGACGCCGAAGGACAGTCGCTGGGCCTCGAAGACCGCTGTGGACAGATCCGGCACGTGACGCATGTTCTCGAAGCTGACTTCGGTGCGGTGTCCCGTCTGCAGTTGATCGACCGAAAAGGCGAGCGCGGTCCAGGCGCCGCCGATCCGTTCCACCGCTTCGACGGTCACGACCTTGAGCGGCGCCCCTTCCGGATCGGCGAAGCGCGTCACGCGAGGAAAGGCGCTCTCCGGATCGATCCAGGCCTCGAAGGCCGAGTAGCCGAGCTCGCGCGCGATCTTCGGAGTCGCCACTTCGCCCAGTAGCACCTCGTAGGTCTGCCCCCCTTCCTCCCGGAAGCCGCCATGGGAGAAGCGCCAGTCGTCGAGGCCGAACTTGAAGTCGTCCTTGATGTCGCCGTAGGTGAGATCCGTGCCCATGAAGTAGTCGCCGCGGTCGGAGACCGGCAGGCGCCGGACGCGTTCCGTCGCCGGCAGATAGAGCCAGTTCTCGTCTTCCCGCACCCGGTAGTCGTGGCTCAGGAAGGCGGTGTCGCGGATCACCGCCGGTCCGGTGAAGTAGATGGCGATGCGCACGGCGTCGTCGCGATCCGAATGCGCCATGAGCGCCTCGCGTTCACGGACCTTCCCACCGGAGTTGACGAGGCGGAAGTGCATGATGCCCACGCGGCCCTCGTTCGCGCGCCGTGATGCCACGCGCTCGCCCAGGGCATCCCCTTCCGCGTCGGCAAGGGCCGGCGCCGAGACACACAGGAGAATCAGACTCAGCCATCCGGCACGACTAGGCATGCTGCAACTCCACGGAAGAACGCGAGCGCGTGAGCGCCAGAACACAGGGCAGGATGCAGAGCGCGCCGACGAGGCTGCCGAGCGCACCCGCCGACACGAGCAGACCGAACCAGCGCAGGGGCGGCGCGGAACTCAGGCAGACCACGGCCAGGGCGACGGCCAGGGCGATCGCGGAGTAGTAGCAGGCGCGCCCGACGACCACGTACTGCTCGCCCATGGCGGTCTCCAGGTCGTCCCCGGCCGCGAGGCGGCGCCGCACGTGCGCGATCAGGTGAATCCCGAAGTCCACGCCCAGGCCCGTGGCGATCGCCGCCGTCATGGAGGTGGCGGGGGCGATGTCGATGGAGAAGGCGCCCATGGTCGCGTAGACCGACAGGACGCCGATGCAGACCGGGATCATGGCGAGCAGCGCCGGCCCCACGGCTCGAAAGGCGAGGAGCGTGGCCAGGAGCACCAGACCTGCCGCCCAGCCCAGACCGTAGAAGTGATTGGCCGCGAGCAGGCCCATCCAGCCGTCGTTGACCGCGACGCGTCCGCTCAGCGTGGCGTCGAGCCCGGTGCGCGCCGACCAGCGCGCCGCGGCGTCGGCGAACCCCGCCACCGTCGGCCGCACGGCGGCGAAGCGATCCGTGGACAGCTGCGCGCGAACGAGCGCGTAGCGATAGTCGTAGTCGATCTCGTGACGGAAGTCCTCGGGTGCGCCCGAGGCTTCGTAGAGGAACATGTACTGGGCCGGGGCACGCGCCGCGGTCGGCAGAACGCCCTCGGGCCCGCCGTTGAGGGCCCGGTGCATGAGCGCGATGTAGTCGTCGATCGCCGTCACCTTCACGACATGGGGCAGAGCGGCGAGTTCCGCCTTGAGCTCGGCCATGGCGCCGAGCACGCTGGGCGTGAGAATCCCGCCTTCTTCCGGGGCGCGAATCACCAGATCCAGGAAGTTCAGGCCGCCGAGTCTCGTGTTGAGCTCGGCATCGGCTGTGCGGACCGCGTCCGCAGGCGCGAAGTAGCGCTTGCGCTCGTAGTCGAAGCGCGCCTCGGACGCTGCCACGGCCAGGAGCGTCACCCAGAGACCGAGGCCGAGCAGCATGAGGCCCGGACGCGCGAGGGCGAGCCGGGTGACGGTGGCGACCGCTCGATCGACCCAACCGACCCTGGCGGCCCCGGGCTGCGCGGCACCCGGCTGGAGGTTGGTCAGGACCAGGATCGCCGGCAGAGCCGTCAGGGAGAGCACCCAGGCGGCAGCCACCCCCACGGCGGCGAAGAGGCCGAACTCGCTGATGGGCTGCATGGCCGCACCCAGGGAAAGACCGACGAAGCCCGCGATCGTGGTCACGGTCGTGAAGGTGACCGGCATCCAGGTGTGCGCCAGCGCGCTGAGCACCGCGTCGCGCGCCCCACTCCCCGCGGCGCGTGCGCGCAGGTAGAAGGTCGTCACATGCAGGCTGTCGGCGACGGCGATCGCCATGATCACCACCGGCAGCGCCGTGGTGATGAGGTAGTAGCGCGCATCGAGCCAGCCCATGAGGCCGATGGCCGTGAGCGCCGAACCGGCGATGACCACCAGGGGACCGAGGAGCGCGAGCGGGCGCCGCAGGGCCACCAGCAGGATGAGCATCACCACCACGACGGCCGCCGGGACGAAGATCCGCGTATCGGACCCCACGGTGTCCGCGAGGCGCGCGTTCATCGCGGCGACGCCGGCGACGTGCACGGTCACGCCGGGCGGCGCCTCGGCCTCGGCGAGGGCGCGGATCTCCGCGACCACGGTCTCCGCATGGTTCGGATCCTCGACGGGGATCACCAGGGTGACGAGATCGCCGGCCCGGGAGGCCAGGAGATCGAAGAACATCGGCATGGCCGAAAGACGGGTCCAGGCGACGGCCGCCGTCGCCTCGGTCACCGGCCCCGGCTCGAGGAGCGACTCGACCTGCAGGTCACCGTCCTCACCGAAGATGGCGCGCTCGGAGGCGAGGCTCAGGACGTCGTTCTTCTTGACCTCGTCGACCAGGCGGACGCCGTCATGGATGCGGCGCAGGGCTTCGAGCACGGGGGGCGTGAAGGCGCTCTGTCCCCGGGGAACGGCCAGACCGACCACCACCGGGTCCTCGAGGCCGAAGATCTCCCGGGCCTCGTCCCGCGCGATGGCAGCGGGATGATCCAGGGGCACGAAGGCGTCGACGGAGGGATCCTTGTGGACCCCAGGGAGCCCGGCCCCGAAGGCGCCCACCAGGAGCAGCACGCCGCCCAGCAGAGCGCCCGGAGATCGCAGGAGCCGTGCAAAAGGACTTTTCGAGGGCGCAGTCGGCGCTGCGCCCGTCACGCGAATGACCCCAAGACCACCTCCCCCACCCTGCGACCTGAATCATCGTCCGCGAACACCCGGATCGCCCGGCACGGGAAGCACCGAAGCGAACTGCGGACCGACGATTCGCGAAGCAGCCTAAAGCATCCGGCAGGGCATTTGTGACCGCATCGTCAATTTTTGGTATGCATGGTCCATCGGCCCGCACGGGCCGCTGGGGCAGGTCCTCCAGAGGAGCCGGGGTGGAAGATCATCAGCGCGATCTCATCGATGCGGTCTATGCCGTCGCGCTCGAACCGGAACGCCACGAGGAACTCTTCGTGGCATGGCGGGCGGCGCTCGAAGCGGTCGATGGGGATCGATTTCCCACCCTGAAGATCGAGGCCGACGCGCTCCGGACCCATCTGCGGCGAGCGGAGTCGATCCTCTCGTCCCTGACCGAGGATCCGGTGTCGGAGGCGCGATCACTACAGGCGCGTCTGGACGCGGAACCCCAGGCCGCGATGGCCATCATGGGAGGGGGTCGCATCGTCGCGCTCAACGGCGCGGCCATCGAGCACTACGGGCTCGCCGTGGGCGGCAGACTCACGGATCTGCCGCTGGCGCAGGAAGCCCTCGCCCAGCTCACGGCCCTCTGTCGCACGATCACCGATCCGGCTCGCCGAGCGACCGCCGCGCCCGCACTGCTGCGGGTGCCGCGGGGAGACCCCGAGGGCTCCCTGTTCGTCGCCATCTCAGCCCTGGACGACCCCATCGAGGGCCCCCTTGCGTTGCTCAAGACCACGGACTTCGCCTGGCCGGACAAGCTGACACCGCTGGTCGCGGAAGCCTTCGGCCTGACGGCTGCGGAGAGCGAGGTCGTGCGCCTCATCGTCGAAGGCGCGTCCGTGGAGGACGTCGCACGGCGCCGAGGCCGGACCCTGGCGACGGTGCGGGCGCAGATTCGTTCCATCTATTCCAAGACGGGCACGCGCTCCCAATCGGAATTCGTCCGCATGGCCGTGGGCCTGACGACCCTGGGCCTCGGCGTGCCAGCGTCGGAGCCACCGTCGGTGGCACGCGATCCCCATGCGTCGACGGAGGATCCGCCGGGCACCGAGCAGCGCAGACTGCTCGAGCTGAGCGACGGTCGGATGCTCGACTACGCGGACTTCGGTGATCCGCAGGGACGGCCCGTCCTCTATCTGCACAGCGAACTCTCCGGAGACGTCTGGCCCGCCGCCATGGCCGCCGACGCCACGCGGCGGGGCCTGCGCATCATCGCGCCCGCACGCGCCGGCTACGGGCGCACCTCGCCCTATCCGGCGGGGGCCATCAACCACGTCCAGACCACCGCGGACCTGCTCCAGCTCCTCGACCATCTCGGTCTGGAGCAGGTGGTGGCCCTCAGTCAGACCTACGGCGGCATGTTCACCCTGGCCCTGGCGCGGACTCATCCCGAGCGCGTGAGAACCCTGATCGCCGTCGCACCGGCCTTTCCCATGAGCACACCGGACGACGAGGCCGCCATGCCCGCCTTCTACCGGGTGTTGTCGGGCATCGTGTCGCGACACCCGGAGCTGATGGGCTTTCTCGTCCGCTCCGGCGCCGCCTACATCCGACGCGTGGGGGACCAGCGCTTCCTGGAACGAGTGTTCCGCCATTGCCCCATCGATCTGGCCGCCCTGCGGGAACCTGCCCATGCATCCGTGATCGCCCGGGGTCTCGCCTTCGGTCGCACCCAGGGCAACGAATCGATGCTCGGGGACTACCGTCATCTGATGGCGGACGCCGCCCAGGCATTGATCGACCTGCCCTGCCCGATGGTGGCGCTGATCGGCTCGGAGGACGGCAACAACCGGCAGCAACGCGGCGAGCGCCTGATCGAGGCAGGGGCGAAGCAGCTCCGGCTGCGCAGCGTGGAGGGCGGCGGCCAGCTCCTGTTCCTCACGCACCCGGGCGCGATCGTGGACGAACTGGTCGCGGCCTGGACGCCGCGGACCTGCCGGGACGCTCAGGACTGCAGGACCGCCGTCTGAACGCGGTGACCCTACTGCGACGAGGTGGCCTCGGGGGCGCTGTAGGCCGCGTTGCGCGCATCGGCGTAGGCTCGCGCCGCCCTGGCCACGGGACCGCCGACACCGGTTTCCAGCCAGCGACGGATCCGCCCGACGTCGCCGAGGTAGGAGCGGGAGCCGAAGGAATCCAGGAGCACCATGGCGACCGGCGCGCCGTCGATCATCGTGACCGTGGCAAGGCAGCGACCCGCCTCGTCGAGATAGCCCGTCTTCGACAGACCCACGTCGTAGCGGCTGCTCGCGACCAGGGGATTGGTGTTGCCGTAGGCCAGGACGTAGCGCGGCTTGCGGAAGACGGCGCTGTACTGGGTCGTGGTCGTGAACGACCGCATGGCGTCCTGCGTCCAGGCCACGCGAAGCAGGCGCAGCAGATCCGCCGCGGAGGCCACGTTCAGGGGCGACAGCCCCGCCGGATCGACGAAGCGGGAGCGCGTCATGCCGAGCCGCTCGGCGGTGCCGTTCATGGCCGCGACGAAGGCAGCGACCCCGCCGGGGTGGTGGCGGGCGAGCACGTGCGTGGCGAGATTCTCCGACGACATCAGCGCGATGCGCACGAGGTCGCGGCGCCGGAGCTCGGAGCCGATCCGCATGCGCGAGTAGGCATTGTTCGGCGGCTTCGATTCCCAGTCGACGATCTCGAGCCAGGCATCGAGCGGCTCCCCGGATTCGAGGACGACGAGGGCGGTCATGAGCTTGGTCACGGAGGCGATCGGCACGGCGCGATCCGCATGGCGCGCGTAGAGGGGCGTCTCCTCGTCGATGCGGGCAACGAGCGCCTGCACCGATGCGAGCTCCAGCTTCGCCGGGTCCGGCGCGGCCCAGGCGGCCACGCCGACAAGGACCAGAGACAGGCAGACCCCGTGACGCAGACGCCGCAGCATGCCGCCGGGCAGGTCGCCCCTCCGGTCCGGCACCCTCATTCCATGCCTCGGCGCAGGCGCCAGATGTAGCCGCCTGCCGCCCCGAAGAGGACCCCGCACCCGGTCGCCAGGAACAGCGCATAGAGCGGCCCCTGTTTCGGATCAGGCGGCGCCAGGAACAGGACGATCAGCCCGAGCACCGCGCCCAGGGCCCCGACGAGGACGGCGCCGATGAGCGCCCCGCGCGTCGCACGGGAGACACCATCGGCAGTGGCCGCCCAGCTCCGCCCCGCCGCATAGACGCCGAGCGCAAGGGCGATGACGATCGTGAGCACGTCGGGGAGGAACAACGGCATGACGATGAGCCCGACCCAGGCGAGGCCCGCGACCCCGGCAAGCGCCAGCACCGCGAGGAAGATCCGCAGGAACATCGGGTACGACTCCTTGTTCAGGGACGGATGCGGCTCCGGCGCGGCACTCGCGTGCCGCAGCGGAACCCATCCCCATCACGCATTCCGGGACGTCTCGACGCCCTTCGCCTTGAGGTACAGATAGAGCTGCCGATCATGGCGGCTCGTCGCCGACAGGCGACCGGGGCGCACCCAGGGTGCCCACCGAGGGGCACCGACGCCTTCCGGACGATCGCCCATGACCGTGACGCGCTGGATGACGCGCTCGCCCTCGAAGTCGTTCAGCACGAAGTGCTGGGTCGCACGGTTGTCCCACATGGCGATCGTGTCCGGTCGCCAGCGATAGCGCACCGTGAACCGGGGCTGCTGCACCCAGCGCGTGAGGTGCCGCAGGAGTACGTCGCTCTCCTCCGCGTTCATCTCGATGATGCGTCGCGTGAAGTGCTCGTTGACGTAGAGCGCGCGGCGCCCGGAGACGGGATGAACCCGCACGACGGGATGCACGGCCATCTGCTCGGGATGATTGTGCGGCAGGGCGTCGTGGAGCGCCGTGAGACCGTCGCAGAGATCCTGCATGGGCGCCGAGAGCGCATCGTAGGCTGCGCAGAGGCTCGACCACATGGTGTCCCCCCCGAAGGCAGGGCACCTGACCATCTTCAGGATCGACATCACGGCGGGCGAGTCGCGGAAGGTGAGATCCGTGTGCCACTCGTCGGCGACGCCGCCCTGGCTCGCGGCCAGTTCGAAGAGTTCCGGGTGCTGCGTCTCCGGATTCGCGAGATTCGGATGCCCTTCGAGGGGCCCGAAATGACGGCCGAGGGCCACGTGCTCGTCCACGGACAGATGCTGCTCCGGGAAGAAGAGCACCCCGTGCTCGACGAGCAGCGCCTGGATGCGCGCCACCGCGTCGGCGCCGGGATCCGAGAGATCGACGCCGCGGACCTCGGCACCAAGCGCCCCGCCGAGTCGCGCGATCTCCCAGCCGTCCGATGTCGTGCGTGCTGCCGTGGACATGGCCTCTCCTCCCGCGTCACGAACCGCGAAGGAGTATCCGTGAATCGTCGGAGGCGGTCGAGACGATGCGCTCAGGCGATCCCCATGCGGATGGCCTCGCGCATGGCGTCCACGAAGCGCTCGAGCTCCGACGGCGTGGTGTAGACGGAAGGCGTCACCCTGAGACCCGGGCAGTCCGGGTGAAAGATCGGCGCCACGATGATGCGATGCTGCTGCCAGAGCCAGTTCGAGAGCGCCCGCGGCTCGAGCCCGTCCACCGCCACGTTGGCGATCCCGCAGCCATAGGCAGTCTCGAAGCTCGAGTTGAAGTGAACACGGTCCTCGTCCCTCAGCGCGTCCGCCCAGAGATCGCGCAGATAGCGCAGCCGCGCCGCCTTGCGCTCGACACCGATCCCCTCCTGGAAGGCCAGGGCGGCCCCGATGGCGAGGTAGTTGGGGGCCGGGTGCGTGCCGATCTCCTCGAACTTGCGGATGTCCGCATCCTGGCCAGGGCGAGACGCCATGAGCGGCCAGAGCCCCTCGATCTTGTCGCGCCGCACGTAGAGAAAGCCCGTGCCGAAGGGCGCGAACAGCCACTTGTGCAGGGACGTGGCGTAGTAGTCACAGTCGAGATCGGCCTGGGTGTAGGGGAACTGGGCGAAGGCATGGGCACCGTCGACGATGACGGGGATCCCGCGGGACCGGCCCAGCGCCACCACTTCCCGGACGGGCATCACCTGGCCCGTGATGTTGACCACGTGGGAGACGAGGATCAGCCGGGTCCGATCCGTGATGTGCGCCTCGAAGCGACGCACGATCTCGGCGGGATCCTCCGCCGGCACGGGAATGGGAAAGGTCACCAGACGCACCCCTTCACGCCGCTCCCGCTGACGGAAGGTGTTGAGCATGCGGCCGTAGTCCTGATCCGTGGTGAGCACCTCGTCACCGGCCTCGAGATCGAAGCCGAACTGGCAGATCTGCAGACCCTCCGAGGCGTTGCGGGTGATCGCCATCTCCTCGCCATCGCAGCCGAAGTGCCGCGCGAGATGGTCTCGTACTCCCTCCTTCTGCGGCTCCAGCACGCGCCACATGGTCTGCACCGGCGCCTCGTTGGAGAAGGCGAGATAGCGGGCCATGGCGTCCTGCACGACGCCCGGGGACGGACTGACGCCACCGTTGTTGAGGTTCACGAGCGTCCGATCGACCCGGAACGCCTGCTGCACCTCGCGCCAGAGCAGCTCGTCGGAGGCGGCGCCCGCATCCATCGGGGCCTCCGCGAAGCGCTCGCGCACGGCACCCACCGCGACCGGGTCCAGCCAGGCGAAGGCATCGCCCGAAACCGCCGCAACCCCCGCAGCACCCAGCCCCGCAACGAACCCACGACGAGTAGGCATCGCCGACCCTCCTTCCGTTTTTGACCCCGGAAGCGTGCCCGCTGAG
>JAZBPI010000087.1:0-11111 GCA_036351555.1 Pseudomonadales bacterium | reverse complement strand
TGTAGAGGTCGCGCTCGCGGGCGAGGAAGTCCTTCACCTCGCTGCGCCACAGGTCGTATTCGGCAGACAGTCTCAGATCCACGGCTTGGCTCCCTCTCCGGCGTCGTGCAGGCAACGCGCATTATGGCAGAGGCGGGTGCTGCGGCACCGGCACCGGCACCGGGATGCAGCATGCCCTGCGAGTCCCCGCTTCCTGTCCGTCGCAGGTGTCGGCATGGACCCGGCCGCGTCATGGCGGCGAGATCCTCTGCACTCGCGACGGAAAGGTCCGACGCCCCGGTGCCTGCCTGGTCTGCTGTCGATCAGCACTACAGCAGACGAGTGTTCGGTCACCCGGTCCAGGAGACGGACGTGGCAAGGACATGGATCAGGTGAACATCGACTGGGAAGCGCTTGCGGCAGTCGTCGAGCTGCTGGGACTGATCCTCATCGTGGTGTCCCTGGTCTGTCTCGCGATCCAGACGCGCAGCGTCAACAAGCAGAATCAGGCCAAAGCGCGTGACGCCTTCTTGGAAGCCGTGGGCCAGATCAACATGGTCACCGCGCAGGACACGCAGGCGGCATTCGTGTTCCGGAAGGGCCTTGCGTCCGTGGAGAATCTCGGGGATGACGAACGCAGGCAGTTCTTCATGTTCATCGGTCCGTACGCGAATCTCTGGTCGGTCATGCATCGATCCCACCTGGTTGACGTGTTGCCGACCAGGCAGTGGCGGATCGTCAGGAACGACATCGCAAGCATCCTGGAGACTCCGGGTGCCCGCTACTTCTGGAAGCACGGGGTGTGGCCGCCTTCGATGAGGACGTCGCGGCGTTCGTCGAGGCGGAACTCGATCGAGCGGATCGTGCCTACGACAGGGTGAAGATGACCGAGTCGCAGGGATGATGTTCCCTGCGCACGGACATCCGCCGAAGCGGGACGCCGGCAGAAGGGTTCATCTCGTTCTCGATGGCGCGACGCGGAGTCGACGCCAGGGTCGTGGACACGCATCGGAAGAACGATTCCGATCGGTGACCGGCATGGCGCACTGGCATGGCTGTCCAGGAGTGCGATCTTCGACCGGCGTCGGGTGACGCTGCAGCGCCCCCGGCAGGGCGTGTTGATGAAGGGAAGGCAGGGAAGGCAGGGAAGGCAGGGAAAGCGGCGCGCCGGGCGAACGGCCTTGCCTCGACGAGGATCCGGGCCGTGCATGCGCCGAGGGTTGCCCACTCGAGCGGGTGAGCCATGGGCCGGATGCGGATCGCAACGAGCCTGAGCAGGGTTTCCCGAACTCTGGTGCCTGCCAGCCGGGCGCGCCCGCGAACACGGGCGCGCATCGACCTCAGTGGGAGTGGGCAGGACGGCCTCGGGGCGCTTTCTTGTCCTCCGACGCCTCGTGTGGCGTGTCGGCGATCGCCGAACGTTCACCATGCGCCTTTGCCTTCTCGGCGCGGCGCTTCTGGCCGACGCCGACCGCGATCGCGGCGCAGAACGTGAAACCTGCGAGAATCCAGATGATGGCTGCCTGACTCATGTACAGTGCCTCCTTGCGTGGGGTCCGGCACCGGGATGTCGCCGACCGCCAGCGAGTTGCGACGCGGCCGACGCGTAGGGCCCGTGAACATCCTGTAAAGGGCGGTGCCGCCGACGGTTCGTCGGCTTCACGACCGGTGGTCGTGTGGAACGACTGAATGACGCGCTCACGCGATATTCGACCGCGTGGCGGGCTCGAAACGCGCACTCGAACGCGCGCGCTATGCCTGAACGCGACCGGCATCAGACCGAGCCAGTCGCGGCCAGGTACGGTCACCCTAACTGATTGACCCCCTCCCTATGCAACCCTCCGCCATCCGTTTGCACCTCGCGTGCGCCGCGTCCTTCAGCAGCTCGAACTGCATCGAGCGCCAGAAACGAGAGTCACTGTGACCCGTTGCCCGACGCTGCCTCGACGCTTCCTGGGCACCCAGTTCATGACGCTTCCTTGACACCCAGGTCAAGGGAAACGCGATCGGGTTCATTGACGTTCTCTGGGCACCTATGTCGAGGGAGTCGCGATCTGATTCAATGGACCCGATCCTGGACACCGACCTAGGGCGGAATTCGGAGCGCCTGTCGAGCGGCTTTCCTGCGATAGAGACAATGCGAGGAACACGAGATGAGCAGGCGCCTGATGATGACGCCTGGGGTCGTTCTGCTGACGAGCAGCTTGGCGGTTGCTGCCGCCGAGCCAGGGAGCGGTGCGGGTTCGGACAGGGGGGCGAGCACTTCCAGTCCTCCCCCGATCTTCACCCCCTCCGAGATGCCCTATCCCTTCTCGGCCGCGGTCCAGGTGGGCGACGTGCTCTATCTCTCCGGCGAGGTCGGCGCGGAAGGCGACGGCAGGAGTGTGGTGCCAGGGGGCATTGTCCCGGAAACCCGGCGCATGTTCGACCGGATCGAGCGCACCCTGGAACGCCATGATCTGGGTCTGGACAGCTTGTTCAAGTGCACCGTGATGCTCGCGGACATGGCCGAGTGGCCGCAGTTCAACGCCATCTACTCGGAGTATTTCCAAGCCGGCAGCTATCCCACCCGGTCGGCGATGGGGGTCTCGGGTCTGGCCCTTGGCGCAAGCGTCGAGATGGAGTGCTGGGCCTGGAATCCACGCTGAGCGGGCGTTTCGATCCGGTGCTTTCGATGTCACTCGCCGGAGGGCAGGTCGACCGATCGCTCGACGGACATGGCAGATTCTTCAGGGCCGGTGGCCTGACTCATTGCCTCGCGCCGGGCGAGCAGCAGCGGGAGATCAGAGTCGAGGAAGGAGCGGTTCGGCAACGGGGATCATGGGCCGAATCGTGTCGGCCTGTTCCTCGACGCGGCGCAGGCGGGTGCCGGTCAGGACGAAGGCGGGCGGCAGATTGCGCACCACGGGTGCGCTCTGCTCGAACTCATCGAAGCATCGTTCCATGAGCGCACGCAGCTGCGCCGCGCTCCGACTGGGGTAGGAGTGGGCGTAGCTGAAGGTCCGGAACACACCCTGCTGTTTCAGGCATTGCCCTGTGCCGGAGAAGATGCGCTCCAGCGTCGGCCGCTCGAGCAGGATCAAGGGCAGTCCCGAGATCACCGCCGTCACCGGCGGGAGCCCGCGGCGCTGGCAGACCTCGACCACGTCGCTCGCGTCGGCGAGTTCGAAATCCAGCTGTGGGAAGCGTCGCACGAGGAATGCGTGCATGCCGGGATCCTTCTCGATCCCCAGATAGCGAATGCCGAGGCCGGCGTTCTGCAGGCGCTCCACTTCCACGGTGAACGCGCCCGTGCCGGGACCGAATTCCACCACCACATCGCCATTCTCGAGCTCGAGACCGGCGAACATTCGTTCGGCGAGGAAGCGGGAGCTCGGCCACACCGAGGCCACCTGGCGGGGGCTGTGCACGAAACGGCGCAGGAAGTAGAGCGCTTCGGCGAAGGCTTGCTTGGGCACGGTCCGATCCACGACGGGAATCAGGAATGAAACTACCAGCTCTGACCGGGCGCCACACGCCTGCCGGACGATCAGGATGCAGCCGGATGTCCTTCCGCTTCAGGCCGCTTCAGGCCGCAGCAGGCCCGCGTTGAAGGGACGACCCGCCACCTTCTGCTCCCCCCCACCAGGGTGGCGGCGGGTCAGCGCGTGGTGCGGAGGCGGGCTGCCGGGTGTGCCGGCGTGGTCCGAGGCTCCCGAACGGGTCATGCTCGGTGCAGGGAACCGAGGTGAGGATCGCTGCAGGTGGCGGGATTCGCCGGTTTGACCTCGAAGCCATGGAGTGCGCCCCGATGTCCGAGCTACGCCGCTCATTCACCCTTCCCATCTTCGTGCTGTTTCTCGCCGCTGGGAGTCCAACCATGGCCGGATCGCCCGTGCCCTTCGTTCCAGCCGACTTTGCCGTCCCCGCCACGCTCGAGACCGACGAGTTCCGGCTCCGCATGCTGACGGTCAACGACGTGGTGAAGGACTACGACGCCGTGATGTCGAGCGTCGAGCACCTGCAGACGATCTTCCCGGGCCGAAGCTGGCCCGAGGGCCTCAGCCTCGAGCAGGACCTCATCGACCTCGGCTGGCATCAGAAGGAGTTCCAGCGGCGCAGTTCCTTCGCCTACACGGTGGAGACGCTGTCCGGTGATCAGGTCACCGGTTGCGTGTACATCTACCCCACGCGCAAGCGCGGCTTCGATGCGGAGGTCTATCTCTGGGCCCGACAGAGCGCGCTCGAGGGCGGTCTCGAGACGCGGCTCCAGGCCGCCGTGAAGTCATGGCTCGCGAGCGACTGGCCGTTCGCCCGTGTCGCCTTTCCCGGGCGGGAGATCGGCTGGGAGGCGTGGCGGGCGCTCGAGGAGGAGAATCGCTAGGTCGCGGCGCGCACCGCGGACAGCCCTGTCCGGAGCCCCGACGTTCGGGGGACGATCCGGCGCAGGATCGGCTTGCTCAGACCACCTCGAGGTCCGCCGTCTCCTCGAACACCTCGCCTCGTTGATCCGTCCAGCGGAACACGAGGGTTCCCGATTCCGTGGCCCGGGTGCAGAAGGTCAGATAGGGGTTGGCCGTGACGGCCGGGAACAAGGTTGCTTCGAAGACGATCTCGCCGTTGTACAGGCAGCTGAAGCGTTCGAGGATGTCGCGCGGGATCGCGCGGCCGTATTCGTCGCGGCGAAAGCCCGTCTCCATGGGGTGCTGGATCAGGGTCCTGATCTCGATGATCTCGCCGACCTTCGCCTGGCTCGGGATCGCGATACGGATGGTCACCGGCGCTCCTCGCCTCAGCCCTGGACGACGCAGGCCGCGAGGGTCACCACCGTGAACGCGTAGCTCGTCCAGAGGGAGCCGTCGTTCATCTGGGCCACGGCGCGGATGCGTTGCGATGCACCCAGGCGGATCCGCGTCTTGATGCTCGCCCGTCCCGCGCGCGGGCCCAGCTCGAAACGCACCACATCGGGCAGGGGATTCTCCTCGGCGAAGACGGCGATGCGAGAGACGTGGTCGTTCTCGGTCATGGGGCTGTCGACGTCGATGGCCATGGCGACCGAGTACCCGTTCTCCGAGAGCTTCGGCAGTTCGACGACCACGCGTCCTTCCTGCAGCGGCCGATCTCCGAACAACGCCTGGATCGCGCGGGTCGCGTCCTCGGGCAGTGCCAGGCCAGGCGTCGGCCAAGCGAAGATCGCAACCCCGCCTGCCAGGCCCTTCAGGACCTGGCGTCTCTTCACGGCAGACCGTGGAGCGATCTGCCCTGACGGGGTCTCGGGGCTCACGCGGTCAGGTCGGCGTCCTTGAGGGGGATCGAACGAATCCGCTTGCCGGTCGCCGCGAAGAGGGCGTTGAGCACCGCCGGCGCCGCCACGGCGATGGTCGGCTCGCCGACCCCGCCGAAGAAACCGCCCGAGGGCATGACGATGGCTTCCACCAGGGGCATTTCGGCGATCCGCATGGAAGGGTAGGTGTGGAAGTTGTCCTGCTGCACCTGGCCGTCCTTGTAGGTGATTTCCCCGTAGAGCATCGCCGAGAGTCCGTAGACGAAGGAGCCCTCCACCTGTGCCTGGATCTGCTGCGGATTCACCGCGGTGCCGCAGTCCGTGGCCGCGACGATGCGGTCGATCTTCAGCTTGCCGTCGACGACCCGGACCTCGGCGCAGGCGGCGACGTAGCTGCCGAAGGCGTACATGGTGGCGAGGCCGCGCGCCTTGCCGTCTTCGCTGCCCCAGCCGGAGCGTTCGGCGACGGCCTTGAGCACCGCGGCGCCCTTCGGGTTCTTCTCCATGTGCGCCAGGCGGAATTCCAGAGGGTCCCGTCCGGCGGCATGGGCGAGCTCGTCCATGAAGGATTCGAGGTAGATCGCGTTCTGATTGACGTTGACGCCACGCCAGAAGCCGGGCCGGATCGGCGGATTGCGCATGGCATGGTCGACGAGGAGGTTCGGGAAGTCGTAGCTGATCTGGTGCTGATCCATCGAAGGGCTGAGACCGGGCTTCACGACACCCTGGAAGGTCGCCAGATCCGCGCCATTCACCAGGGCCTGCGGGATCAGCGCGGCCAGGATCGACTGGCCGGAGATGCGCATGTGCAGCCCCGTCAGCTTGCCGTCGGCATCGAGACTGCCGCGCAGCTTCGCCATGGTCGTCGGGTGGTAGAAGCCGTGCTTCTGGTCCTCTTCCCGTGACCACTGCAGCTTGATCGGCGTGCCGGGAAAGGCCTTGGCGATGGCGACCACCTGATGCACGTAGTCCGGCGCGCCGCGCCGGCCGAAACCGCCGCCGAGGAGTGTCTTGTGCACGTCGCACTTCTCGATCGGCAGGCCCGAGGCCTCCGCAGCGGCGGCGAGGGCCGACTCCCCGTTCTGGGTCGGGCACCAGACTTCGCACTTGTCCGCCGTGACGAGTGCCGTGGCGTTCATGGGCTCCATGGGCGCGTGGCTCTGCGACGGACACTTGTAGACCGATTCGACCATCTGCTCGGCGCTGGCGAAGGCGGCGTCCATGTCCCCGGCCCAGTTGCCCCTGAAGGCCTCGTCCGCATCGAGGCCGCTCTCGAGGAGCCGCGTCACGTCCGCATCGCTGAAGTTCGCGTTGGGGCCGAAGTCCCACTCGATGGGAAGGGCCTTGAGCGCGGAGTGGGCGCGCCACCAGGTGTCGGCGACGACCGCGACGCCGTCCGTGCCGAGTCCGGTGCCGACCGAGGTCTTCACGGCGAGCACCTTCTTCACGCCGGGCATGTCCTTGATCGCGTCCGCGTCGAAGCTGACGAGTTTTCCGCCCTTGACCGGGCAATCCATGATGCTGGCGAGGAGCATGCCGTCGAAGCGGAGATCGGCGCCGTAGACGAGCTTGCCCGTGAGCTTGTCCTGCGTATCCAGGCGCATCTTCGGCTTGCCGGCCGTGTGCCAGGTGCTCGGATCCTTGAGGGTGACGTTCTGCGGAACCGGCTGCCGGGCGGCGGCCACGGCCACCTTGCCGAAGGTCGTGGTCCGGCCGCTGGGCCCGTGCGTGATCACGCTGTCGCGGGCGCTGCACTCGCTGGCCGAGACGCCCCAGGCCTCTGCGGCGGCGCCGATCAGCATGATGCGCGCGGCGGCGCCGCCCTCGCGGACGTACTGCTGGCTGCCGCGCAGACCGTTGCTGCCCCCGGTGGAGAAGTCCTTCCAGACGCGTTCCCGGGCAAGGTTCTGCCCCGGAGTCGGGAATTCCCAGGTCACCCGGTTCCAGTCGCACTCGAGTTCCTCCGCGACCAGCTGCGCGAGGCCCGTGAGCGTGCCCTGACCCATCTCGGAGCGGGCGATGCGGATCGTGACCGTATCGTCCGTGGCGATCCTGACCCAGGCGTTGACTTCGTCGGGCCCGGCCGCGGCAGACGCGCCGCGGGGCAGCACGCCGAGGGACAGGCCGATGCCTGCTGCGGAGGCGCCGACGATGAATTGACGTCGCGTGATCGTGGCAGAGTTCGTCATGGTGTTTCCCTCAGGCCATCTTGCGCTTGGCGAGATGGATGCCCTCGCGGACCCGCTGGAAGGTGCCGCAGCGGCAGATGTTGGTAATCTGCTGATCGATGTCGGCGTCGTCGGCGTCGGGGTTCTTCGCCAGCAGGGCGGCGGTGGCCATGATCATGCCGGGCTGGCAGTAGCCGCACTGCGGTACGTCGAGCTCGGCCCAAGCCAGCTGTACCGGATGGTCGCCGGCCTCGGACAGGCCCTCGATGGTGGTGATCTCGCTGGCTTCGCCGACCGCGGACAGGGGGTAGGCGCAGGCCCGCACCGGGTTGCCGTCCACGTGGACCGTGCAGGCGCCGCACTGGGCGATGCCGCAGCCGAACTTGGTGCCGGTGAGACCGAGCTGCTCACGGAGCACCCACAGCAGCGGCGTCGATCCCTCGGCGTCGACCTCGACGGATTCTCCGTTGACCTTGAACGTCTTCATCTGGCTTTCCTCTGTCAGGCGAATGCGCGGGGCTCGCGTCCGGCGCCCATCGCACCAGGCATCGCTGGCGCATCGAGGACGGCAACGCACGGCAGTGCGCATCTTCCGCGCCTTCGACTGTGTCTGGCAACCAGTCCCGTGCGCAGCCCATGAAGCTCGGACGGTGTCGGTCGGCTGGCCGACCTGCACCGGGACCGCCGAGCTGAAACGCGGCCAGGTTCCGGGCGGAGTAGGTGGCGCAAGCAGAATCCGGTTTTCGGGGCGCTGATTGCGCCGGTCATCGAGCGCGCTGCTCGTGGCCTCGCGTCGTCGCAGGCGTGCCCGTGCGTCAGGCGCCGATCCCGTCGATGACGCGGGCCTCGAGGTCGGCGCGCAGAGCCTCGGGAAGGGGGATGGCGCGGCGCTTTTCGAGATCGAGGGCGATGGCCACGGCCTCGGCGGTGGCAACGGCGTCGCCGGTGGCGAGGTCGAAGAGCCAGTGGCACCAGACGTAGGTCTTGGCGGAGACCTGTTTCAGGCCGCTGCGCAGCGTGAGCACATCGCCCACGCGGGGTGTGCCCCGATAGACGAAGCGGTACTCGAGGGCAGCGCCTCCGACGCCCGGCGTGCGCGACCGATCCGCACCGCCCGTGAGCGCGAGCAGATTCGGAATGCTGTCGGAGACGATGCCCATGAAGTGGCGAGGCGTGAGGCGGCCGGACGGGTCGCACTGCGCGGCATCGATCCGGCCCTGCCAGGTACGGAGCATGCCCAGGTCGTCCGCATCGGCCAGGCGCGGCGCGTCCCGGGGCGGCGCGAGGACGAGGCCCCGGGCGCGGCCGTACTCGGGAATCTCCGTGTGCAGCGCCGCCGCGGCGTCCCGGGACCGAGCCGGCAGGGGTTGCGGCGCGCCGTCCGGGGCACAGCAGGCGAGTTCGATGCGGAAGGTCGCGGCAGGCGCGTCGGAGACGGTCTCCACGAGTTCCTCGAAGACCGTGAGACCGCCTTCGGCGACGTCGACGACGCCGGCGCGGAGGAAGAAGGGCGCGCCGGGGCGCTGCTCGCGGAGGAAGCGGACGTGGTGTTCACGCGCACGCAGACCTGCACCTCCCTCACGGGGCAGGTCGAGCGCCAGCGCGAGCGCGGCCACCCCCTGTTCGGCCGCGTCCAGATAGAACTGGACGTTCATGTGGCCCATCTGGTCGCACTGCCACGTCTGCACGCTCGAGCGCGCCACTTCGATCATTCCGCTCATGCCGTCGCGTTCCGTTGTTCGATGAGGTCTTTCGCGCACGGTGGGGACCGCGCACGGACGCAGGAGTCTGCCACGGACGCCTGGCGTGCGGTGCCCTGTCCCGGGCGCGCGGCAGGTCGCCTGCCTGCTCCGCGCGATCGATCTCCTCCGCGCTCAGTCATCCGGATCGACCAGCACTCGTTCGACGACGACGGGGCGATGCCCCATGAGCAGGGTCGCGCCTGCGCCGGGGGAAAGGTCGACGCGGTCGAAGGGATCCCGCAGTTCCGGATGGCCATGCGTGCCTTGGACACGAGCGATGCGCCTCGCGTCCGGAGCCCAGGACCATGGCACCAGGTCGTGCGTGGTCGATGCCGCGCTCCGCGAGCCGGCAATGCCGGACGGAGCGCCGGCCGCGCTATGCTGGGCGCCGAGCGCGGCGGCTGATGCGGCCCTGAAAGGCGGTTCGTCGACGACCGTCGTCCTGGAGCGTCGCCTGCAGCGGGCGGAGCCATCCCCCGGCAGCGCCGGCAGGGAAGCGGCGAAGTTCATCTCGTCCTGTGCGACGATCAGCCGGAGGGCCGCTCGACACAGTGCAGGCTCGTCCGGGGGCTGGGTCCGACCGGTCCGGGCGGACGCAGGTGAAGTGGTCCAGCACAGGCTCTGTCCGCGTCCGCTCGTGGCACGCTCTACGAAAAGGGAGTTCCCGATGATCCGATGCCTTCACCGCCTTCTCGGCGGTCTGCTTCTGTCGATGCTGCTGAGCGGCTGCACGTCGACCGCTCCCGACACCCGAACCACTCGGGCTCCGGGGGTGGACTTCAGCGCCTACGAGACCTTTTCGGTCGCTGGTCAGGGCATGCTGGCTCCGGATGACCGAAAGCTGCTCGAGTCCTGGATCGCGGCTTCTCTGCGCGACGCCGGGCTGGTGCCGTCTGAGGATCCGGATCTCGAGGTCCGCTACCTCGCGTTCGCTCGGGACGAGACCAGTGTGGAAGCGGTTCCGCGCGAGGAACTCCTCCGCGTGCGTGAGGGCTACGTGACCTGGAACGAATACGAGACGGACTATCGCATCGTCACCGAAGGCACTCTGGTGGTCGATGTCGTGGACCGGGCGCGCGATGCCCTCGTCTGGGAGGGACGGGTGACCCAGGCCATCGAGCGAGGCGCGCGGATCGCGAACCGCAAGCGGATCCGCAGCGCGGTCGAAGCGCTCCTCGCCGAGTTCCCGCGTCGCTGACCGAGGCCCCGAGCGCGGCGGCCGACGGCACGCATCAGCGAGGCGGCCGCGGGTGGGTCAGCGGCTGACGGGAGGCGCCCTATCGTCATGCCCGCCCCATTGATGGTGCTCGTGGCCATCGTTTCCATACAGGCCGGGTCGGCGCTCGCCGTGCAGCTCTTCTCGGAGCTCGGCGCGCTGGGGACCGTGGCCTGGCGCCTCGTTCTCGCGGCCCTGATCCTGCTCGCGATCTCCAGGCCTCGACTGGACCTGACGGACCGGCTCGCGGTCCGGACGGTGCTGGTCTTCGGTCTCGCCATCGCCGCCATGAATGCGCTGTTCTATCTGGCGATCGCGCGCGTTCCGCTCGGGGTCGTGGTCGCCATCGAGTTCCTCGGCCCGCTCGGCCTCGCCGCCTTCACCGCGAAGCGCTGGCGCGAACGCGCCTGGGTCGGCCTCGCACTCACCGGCGTCGTGCTCGTGACGCCCTGGGCCGGGACGGGCTATGACCTGCTGGGAATGGTCTTCGCCGCTCTGGCTGGCGCGGGCTGGGCGAGCTTCGTCCTGCTATCGACGCGCGTGGGGGCGCTCCATCCGGGCAACCACGGCATCGCGCTCGGCATGGCGGTCGCCGCCCTCGTCCTCTCTCCCATGGCGATTCTGTCGGTACCGGCGCTGGTCACGCAGCCCGGGGCGCTCGTGACGCTGCTCGCTGTGGCGTTGCTCTCGACCGCGATCCCGTTCTCGCTCGAGTTCCACGCCCTCAAGCGCATCTCCGCGAC
>JAZBPI010000086.1:0-5812 GCA_036351555.1 Pseudomonadales bacterium | reverse complement strand
GCGCTCGGCGACCTCGGCGTACAGATGGCCGCTCCAGTCGCCGCAGTCCCATTCCTTGAGGCGATCGTCGTAGGTGACCGGCAGGTTCAGGTGCTCGTTGATGAGGGCCGCCGTCTGCCGCGTGCGATCCAGGGGCGAGGCGAACATTGCCTCGATGCCGCGGCCGGCCAGGAGTGCCCCACTGACGCGCGCCTGCGCGCGCCCGAGCTCGGACAGATCGGAGTTCCACTGGCCCTGCATCCGGGCCACGGCGTTCCACTCGGTCTGTCCGTGGCGAACGAAATAGAGATGCTTCATCGTGGGCGGCGCTCGCGGGGGCGATGGGTGCACGGTACGAAAACTTGAAACGCGTTGCAAAAATGTCCGCGAACGGGTTTCAATCGGGCCGTGACACGGGAAGCGCCTGGGAGGGCACCGCCATGAGTCTGTCGACCGCCCGCGGATTCACCACCGCCCGGCCTGGAGAGGACTGGGCGGCGATCGCGGCGCGCGTGCTGCCGGACGAAGCGCCGGCGGCGGCGGTCGAGCGCCTGAAGAGCTGGAACCTGCATCTGTTCATGCGCCAGCCGACGGGGCAGTTCCTCGGCAGCGACGTGATCTTCACCTCGCCGCCGGCGGCGACCCAGGCGCCTTCGTGACCCCCGAGGCCCTGCCGGAGGCCGTGATCGCCGAGGCCCGGGTCGCCCCCGGGCACGACGGGGATGCGGAGCTCGTCGTCTGGGTCCGCTACGGCAACGGCGGTCTGGACAGCGTCACGCTGGATGCGGCGGCCGCGGAGCGCCTGCTGGCGCGCTGTCGGGTCCAGGATCTCGACGGCCTCCGCGGACAACCCTGGCGACAGCTCATGCACGTTCTGGACGCGGCGCAGGGCGCCGACATCATGATCGAGGGAGGAGACGGCTGATGGATCTGATCATTCGCAGGGGACGGATCGTCGACGGCAGCGGTCTGCCGGCCTTCGTCGGAGACATCGGCATCGCGGACGGCCGGATCCAGCGCGTCGGCGGGCGCATCGAGGCGACGGGGGCGCGGGAGATCGACGCGACAGGGCTGGTGGTCGCCCCGGGATTCATCGATCCGCACACGCACTTCGACGTGCAGCTGCTCTGGGACGGTCAGGCGCGCCCGGCCCTCGAACATGGCGTGACCACGGTGGTGCCGGGCAACTGCTCGCTGTCCCTGGCGCCGCTCAAGGCAGAGCATCGGCCGCGGCTCGTGGGCATGTTCCAGCAGATCGAGGAAATGCCCGACGCGGCCTTCGACGGCGCCTTCGCCTGGACCTGGGAAGACTTCGGCGGCTATCTGGACGCCCTGCGCGGCAAGCTCGGCGTGAACGTGGCGCCGCTGGTGGGGCACTCGGTGATCCGGCTCTGGGTCATGGGCGACGCCGCCACCGAGCGCGCCGCGAACACCGAGGAACTGCAGGCCATGCAGCAGCTGCTGCGCGCCTGCCTCGCGGCGGGCGCGGTAGGGCTGTCCACGAGCTTCGTCGACGTGGACGAGAAGCTCATGCCGGTGCCGAGTCGCTACGCGCACGCCGAGGAACTCGAGGCGCTCGCGGCCGTGCTCGGCGAGTTCGGGCGCATGCTCCAGGTGGTGCCCGAGTTCTACAACACGGACATCACCCTCGCGCGCGTCGATCAGTTGGCGGAGCTGTCGATGCGCTACGGCATCCCCACCACCTTCTCGCCGCTCTTCGACTCGGCCGCCACGCCGGACAACGTGCCGCGCGTCATGGCGCGCGTGCACGAACAGATGGCGCGCGGGGCCCGGGTCTGGCCGCAGGTGCAGACCCGCCCCATCGACATCAGCTTCACCTTCGACCAGGCGAGCCTGCTCTTCGCCGTGCTCCCGAGCTGGTACATGACCATGCGCCTGCCCCGGGAGCAGAAGCGTGCCGCCCTGCAGGATCCCGCGCATCTGGAGCGTCTCCTGGCGGACGCGGAGCCCGGTGGCGATCCCTCGCGCTGGGCGCGCGTGCGCGTGCGCGGCGGCGTCTCCGATGCATCGCTCGTGGGGCAGACCCTCGGCGAGATCGCCGCGGCGCGCGGCTCGACGCCGGCCCGGGTGATGATCGAGCTCTCCCTCGAGAACGATCTCGGCGCCTGCTTCCTGGCGGCGAAGCTCGGCCACGACGACATCGATCGCGTCGGCCGCCTGCTCGCCGACCCCATGGTGCACGTGGGGGCCAGCGACGGCGGCGCGCACATCCAGTCCTTCGCGACCTACGGCGACACCGGCTATCTCTTCGATGCCTTCGTGCGCCAGGGGGGCCACCTGAGCCTGGAAGCGGCGGTGAAGAAGATCACCGCCGATCCGGCGCAGATCTGGGGCCTGCCGGATCGCGGCCTGCTGCATGCGGGCTACGCCGCCGATCTCACGCTCTTCGACCCGGAGCGCATCGGCCGCGACGAGGAAGTGATGGCGCACGACATGCCCGAGGGCGGCATGCGCTACGTGCGTCACGGCAAGGGCATCGACACGGTCATCGTCGGTGGCGCCGTGGCCTGGAGTGCGGCCGAGGGCTACACGGAGGCGCGAACCGGCGCCGTGGTGCACGGATGAGGGTGCTCCCATGACGACCATCACCCATCGGACCGTGGATCTCGGCGGCGTGCGCATCCACCTCGCCGAGTGCGGCGAGGGCCCGGTCGCGCTCATGGTCCACGGCTTTCCCGAGTCCTGGTATTCCTGGCGCCATCAGCTGCCGGCCCTGGCCGAGGCGGGCTATCGCGCCGTGGCCATGGACGTGCGCGGCTACGGCCGCTCCTCGAAGCCGGCGCGGGTCGAGGACTACCGCATGCTCAACAAGGTCGCCGACGTGGTCGGCGTCGTGCGGGCGCTCGGCAGCGACGACGTCACCCTCATCGGCCACGACTGGGGTGCCCCCATCGTCTGGACCAGCGCGCTCCTGCGCCCGGATCTGTTCCGCGGCGTCGCGGGGCTCTCCGTGCCCTACACGCGCCCGAACCGGATCCGCCGGCCGCTCGAGACCTTCCGCCAGATGGCGGGAAAGGAAGAGTTCTACATCGAGGTGTTCCAGGAGCCCGGCCGCGCCGAGGCGGAGATCGAGCAGGACGTGCGCAGCTGGCTGCTCGGCTTCTACTGGTGCATCTCCGGCGACATCGTCGACGGCCCCAATGTCGGCGTGACGCGCATGGGCGGCACGCTCCGGGAAAAGTTCGTCTTTCCCGAGCAGATGCCCGCCTGGCTCACGGAGGCCGATCTCGACGTCTACACGCGGGAGTTCGAGTACTCGGGCTTCTTCGGTCCGCTGTCGCGCTATCGCAACGTGGACCGTGACTGGATCGACCTGCAGGGCTGGGAAGGCCAGCCGATCACGATTCCTGCCCTGTTCATCGGCGGCGAGCGCGACGGCCCGACCATCTGGGGTGCGCCGGCGATCGCGGAGTTCCCGCGCAGCCTGCCGAAGCTCCATGCCAGCGAGATCCTGCCTGGTTGCGGGCACTGGGTGCAGCAGGAGCGCCCCGAGGAGACGAACCGGCTGCTCCTCGACTTTCTCGCCGCGATTCACTGACGGAGAACGCAAGATGTCCGAACTGGCTCCGCTCGGTCGCCGCGCCGTGGTCGTTGGCGCGTCCCTCGCGGGCATGCTGTCCGCCCGGGCCGTGGCCCCGCACTTCGAGGAGGTGGTCGTGGTCGAGCGCGCCGCTCTCGGCGACGCCCCGTCGCCGCGCATGAGCGCGCCTCAGTCCTATCACCTCCATGTGTTGCTCAAGGGCGGCGAGAACGCCATGGAGGAACTGGTGCCCGGATTCCGTGACGCGATCCGCGCCAGCGGATCCGTGGAACTGCACCCCGGACAGGACTTCCACAGCGCCTCGGAACTCGGCGTGGCCCGGCCCTTCGAGACGACCATGCGCGCCCAGGGGCAGAGCCGCTGGCTCCTCGAGCACTGTCTGCGCGAGCGCGTGCTGGCCCAGACGGACAACCTCGATCTGCGCTGCGGCGTGACCGTCCGCGCACTGCGCCACGATGCCGGGGCCAACCGCGTTCAGGGCGTCGAGATCGAGGTGGACGGGGTGCGTTCGGAGCTGGACTGCGACCTCGTGGTCGACGCCTCCGGCCGCGGCGAGGGGGCGGTGCGCTGGTTCGGCGCCCTCGGCCTGCCGGTGCCGGACATCGAGGAGGTGAAGGTCGACTTCGGCTACGCGAGCACGGTGGTTCGCCTGGCGGAGGATCCCGAGCGGACCTGGAAGGGCGTCGTGTGCGGCAATCTTCCGCGTGCCGGCGCCCGCGGCGGCGTGCTCATGCCCATCGAGGGCGGGCGCCACATCTGCTCCCTGGGTGGGCGCGCCGGGGACTATCCGCCTGACGACGTCGAAGGCTTCATCGCGTTCACGGCGGGGCTGCCCAATCAGACCCTCCACGACGCACTGCGCAGCGCCGAGTTCCTCGCGCCCATCTCCCGGCTCATCTACCCGGCGAATCGCCTCAGGCACTACGAGCGCATGGGGGATGCGTTGCCGGAAGGCTTCGTGCCCGTGGGCGACGCCCTGTGCAGCTTCAATCCCACCTATGGCCAGGGCATGAGTTCGTCCGCGCTGCAGGCCCGGACGCTCGCGCACACGCTCGCGGAGCGTGCGGCCGGGGAGGGCCTGCGCACGCTCGTGCAGCGCCATCTCGATGCCGCCGCCGAGGTGGTACGTCTGCCCTGGCGCCAGGCCAACTACAACGATTTCCTCTATCCCACGACGGAGGGGGATCGGAGCATGTTCAGCGAAGAGGAGATGAACTACCGCACCCGCGTCGCCATCGCTGCGCTGAAGGACGACTACGTGCGGGACCTGTCCTCGGCGGTGCAGAACCTGCTCGTGCCCTTCGAGCGCCTCCTCGAGGCGGATGTGCGCGCCCGCGTGGACCAGGCGCTCGCGGCCTGAGACCGGCGCGCCGCGCGCGTGACCGGGCGTCGTGCGTCGGCAGGGTGCGGCAGGAACGACGGGGCAGGGCGTTCGCGAGACACCGAGCATGGGGGACCGGCCATGAAGCCTTACGACACCATCCGGACGGACGTCGATGACGGTCTGCTCGTCATCACGCTGAACCGACCTGATCGCCTCAATGCCTGGACCTATCTCATGGGCGCGGAGCTGGCCGACGCGGTGCGCGCAGGGAACGAGGATCCCGCAGTCGAGGCGATGATCGTCACCGGCGCCGGGCGGGGCTTCTGCGCCGGCGCGGACATCGGCGACGTCTTCGACGCACAGCAGCAGGGCGAGGACGTGAAGGCCGCGCGCGGCGACACGGAGACTGCACCCCGGGACTGGGTCGGCCTGGTGCGCGAATCCAAACCCATGGTCGCAGCGATCAACGGCGCGGCCATCGGCGTCGGCCTCACGCAGGTGCTCCCCTTCGATCAGCTGGTGGCCGCCGAGGGCGCGAAGCTCTCCCTGCGCTTCATCCGCATGGGTCTGGTGCCCGAGCTCGCGAGCTCGCGACTGCTCATCGAGCGCGTCGGCTTCGGTGCGGCGAGCGACCTCATGCTGACGGGGCGCACCCTGCTCGCGGAGGAAGCGAAGGTGCTCGGGCTCGTGGACCGCGTGGTCGCGCCGGAAGCACTCCTCGACACGGCCCGTGACATCGCGAGGGCCATGGGCTCGAATCCCCAGGCCGCGCTGCGCATGGTGAAGCGCCTGCTCACGGAGAACGTCCACGAGTCCGATCTGCGTGCCGTCCAGCGCCGCGAGCTCGAGGCCCTGCAGCAGTGCTACAGCTCCCCGGAGCACAAGGAGGCGATCGCGGCCTTCCTCGAGAAGCGGGAGCCGGACTTCCGGGCGGCGCGTCAGCGCGG
>JAZBPI010000085.1:0-19322 GCA_036351555.1 Pseudomonadales bacterium | reverse complement strand
CCCTTCACCGACGTGCCCGCCACATCGATCGTCCCCGAAGAAAGCGGACAACAGCCCGGGCCGGCTGGCGAGGAAGTTCCCGATGTCGGGGCCCTCGACGTTCCGGTCTCCGGCAGTGCCGAACGCCTGCGCACACCGGACGAACAGGGGCTCGTGCGTATCCGATCGGATGTCCTGAACCTGTGGGTCGATCGCCGCGGTGGCGACATCGTCAAGGTCACCTTGCCGACCTACCCCGTCGCGCTCGACGCCCCGGGTGTGCCCTTCACGCTTCTCGACCGGACCGCGACCTTCACCTATGTGGCCCAAAGTGGTCTAGCCGGTCCGGATGGCGTCGACGCGCGCAGTGAAGGACGGCCGCTGTACCGGACGGACCGGGACCTCTACGAACTCGAAGCCGGCCAGGACAGGCTGGTGGTGCCCTTCGAATTCACGGACGAAGCCGGCGTCACCACGATCAAGCAGTTCGTGCTCGAGCGCGGCGATCATCTTGTCCGCATCGACTACGAGATCCGCAATCCCCTGGATCGACCCCTGAAGCTCAATCTCTACGGACAGATCAAGCGGTCCGCCGGCCCACCGCCCGGACAGGAAACCTCTCGCATGGGTCCCAGACCCTATGTGGGCGCGGCCTTCACCACGGCGGACAGTCGCTACGAGAAGATCGACTTCGACGATCTGGATGACGAGAGCTGGGAGGCCAGAGTCACCGGTGGCTGGATGGCCATGCTGCAGCACTACTTTCTCAGTGCCTGGGTGCCGGAGGAGGACGGCGAGTATCTCTACCGCGGACGCAAGAGTACCGGCGACACCTACCTGATCGAGTTCGTCAGCCCCACGGCGGACGTGCCTGCCGGCGGCGCGCTCACGCGTTCCGCCTCCTTCTATGCAGGGCCGAAGGATCAGGATCGCCTCGAAGCGATCGCACCGAACCTGAGCCTCACGGTCGACTATGGCTTCCTCTGGTGGATCGCCGTACCCCTGTTCCATCTCCTCGATCTGCTCCACGCGCTGTTCCGCAACTGGGGCGTGTCGATCGTGTTGCTGACGCTGGTGATCAAGCTCGTGCTCTATCCGCTCTCGGCAGCGAGCTACCGCTCCATGGCCAACATGCGCAAGGTCGCGCCGGAAATGAAGCGACTGCAGGAACGCTACGGCGACGATCGTCAGAAGCTGTCCACGGAGATGATGAATCTCTACAAGAAGGAGCGCATCAATCCTCTCGGTGGCTGCCTGCCGATGGTGCTGCAGATGCCGGTCTTCCTGGCGCTCTACTGGGTGCTCTACGAGTCCGTGGAACTCAGACAGGCGAATTTCATGCTCTGGATCGATGATCTTTCCTCCATCGATCCCTTCTTCGTGCTGCCCCTGCTCATGGGCGCCACCATGTTCTTCCAGCAGACGCTCAACCCACCGCCCCCGGATCCGACCCAGGCGAAGGTCCTCAAGATCATGCCGGTGATGTTCACCGGTCTGTTCCTGTTCTTTCCCTCGGGCCTGGTGCTCTACTGGCTGACCAACAACGTGTTGTCCATCGCCCAGCAATGGTGGATCACGCGGCAGATCGAGCAGGGAGCCGCCGCGAAGTAGTGCGGTGGGTCGTCCACCGGGTGCCGGTACGTCTCGCTTCGGCGGTGCAGTGATGTCGGCGGATGAAGACACCATCGTCGCGATCGCGACCCCACCCGGCCGCGGAGGGATCGGAATCGTGCGTGTCTCGGGCTCGCGCGCTCTCGAGATCGGACGCACCCTGGCCGGGCGGAGGCTCACTCCGCGTGTCGCACACCATGCCCTGTTCAGGGACGGCGCGGGCGCCCTGCTCGACGATGGTCTCGTCATTGCCTTCGAAGGGCCGCGGTCCTTCACGGGCGAAGATGTAGTGGAGTTCCAGGGCCACGGCGGTCCCGTGGTGCTGCAAGGAGTCGTCAGCGCCTGTCTCGCCCTCGGTGCACGACACGCGCGCCCCGGTGAGTTCACCGAGCGTGCCTTCCTCAACGACCGGCTCGATCTCGTGCAGGCCGAAGCCATTGCCGATCTCATCGATGCGGGCTCGGAGGCTGCGGCCCGTGGCGCCCTGAAGAGTCTCGAAGGCGAGTTCTCCAGACGGATCCGTGCTCTCGTCGACGAACTGACCGCGGTGCGCGTCTATGCGGAGGCGGCCCTCGACTTTCCCGAGGAAGAGGTCGATTTCCTGGCGGACGGCGCGATCCGGGAGCGCATCGACGCGCTGCGCGCTGCTCTGTGGACCCTGCAGGGCGATGCCCATCAGGGCGCCCTGCTGACGCGGGGACTGTCCATGGTGATAGCAGGTGCACCCAATGCCGGAAAGTCATCGCTCATGAATGCGCTGTCCCGTCGGGACACGGCGATCGTCACGCACCTGCCCGGCACCACGCGTGATCTGCTGCGGGAAGCCATCGATCTCGATGGGCTGCCGCTTCACGTGGTGGATACGGCAGGCTTGCGCGAGACGACGGATCCCATCGAGGCAGAAGGGGTTCGACGTGCCCGGGACGAGATCGCCCGGGCGGACGTCCTCCTGTTCATGGTCGATGCATCGGTCGAGACCGATGTGCCGTCACGTGAGCAGATCGAAAGATCCGTTGCCGCGCCCCTGCCGCGACAGACCCTCGTCGTTCGCAACAAGATCGATCTGCCGGGCGTCGCAAGCGAGCCGAGCGCCGGGACCGACGATCTCGCGCGGGTGTCGATCAGCGCGAAGACGGGCGCGGGTATCGATCACCTGGTGTCATGGCTCAAGGCATCCATCGGGTTCGATGGCGCTGAACATGCCTTCAGTGCGCGCAGTCGTCATGTGGCGGCGATCGCCCGTGCGGTGGCAGCCCTCGACGACGGCCTCGAGGTGCTCGCGGGATCAGGCGCCGGCGATCTGCTTGCGGAAGATCTCCGGCGCGCGCAGGAGGCGCTCGGCGAGATTCTGGGAGAGGTCAGTTCCGACGAACTCCTCGGACGGATCTTCTCCAGTTTCTGCATCGGGAAATAGGCACCGAGGGTGGCGCCGGGGAAGAGAATCCCGGTGCTATGCTCGCATCGATGTGCCGGAACACGGGGAGAGGGCCATGCGGATCCTTGCCGGAAAGCGCGCGTGCCAGCTGGCGCTGCTCGCGACGGCCTTCCTCTCGACCTTCACGGTCGCAGCGGGCGCACCCTCCGATCAGGGACCCATGCTCCATGTGCTGGGCATTGCCCAGGATGGTGGTGTGCCCCAGGCCGGAGACCCGGATCCGGCGCGCTGGTCCGATGCTTCGTCGACGCGCAGTGTGGTGTCGCTCGGGGTCTCGCTGCCTTCGACGAAGCAGCGCTGGCTGTTCGAGGCGACGCCGGATCTTCCGGAACAGCTCGCGAGCTTCGACCGGCTGTTTCCTGTCGAGGGTGCTGCGCCGCGTCTCGCAGGGATCTTCCTGACCCATGGCCACATCGGGCACTACACGGGACTGATGTTCCTGGGTCACGAAGCCATGGGTGCGCGGGATGTGCCGGTCTTCGCCATGCCACGCATGGCGGCCTTTCTGTCGGGCAACGGACCCTGGAGCCAGCTCGTTCGCTACCGGAACATCGAGCTGGTCGAGCTCGAGGACCGTGTGCCCGTGGTCCTGGCAGAAGCGCTCTCGGTGACGCCCTTCCTCGTCCCCCATCGTCAGGAGTTCACGGAGGTGGTGGGCTATCGCATCGATGGACCCCGGCGGTCCGTGCTCTTCATTCCCGACATCGACAGCTGGGAGGAATGGGATCAGGCGGGGCATCGCATCGAGGCGGCTCTCGCGGAGGTGGATGTCGCCTATCTGGATGCGACCTTCTTCATGAACGGCGAGATTCCCGGTCGAGACATGTCCGGGTTTCCTCATCCCTTCGTCCGGCACACCATGGATCGTCTGGCGCCCCTGCCCGCGGAGACGCGGGCGAAGGTCCGTTTCATCCATCTCAATCACACGAACCCGGCGCTCGACGAGCATTCCGACGCCCATGGGGAAATCATCGAGCGTGGTTTCAGGGTCGCGCGGGAGGGTGAGCGTGTCGACCTCTGAAGACCCTGCCCGCGAGGGCTGCAGTGCGGGGTCGCGGACGACCCAGGTGCTGATGCTGTGCTGTCTCCTGGTTCTCACCGGGTGTCGAAGCGCGGCCGATGACCGGGTGTCGGAGCACGAGCCGCTTGCGGTCATCTGTTCGTCGCCCCGTCCGCAACTCTGTACCCGGGAGTACCGTCCCGTCTGTGCACGCCTCGACGATGGCCGTGAAGCGACGCGCGCCAATGCTTGCGAGGCCTGCGCGACGGACGAGGTGATCGGCTACCGTGACGGTTCCTGCGAGGCCGATCCGAGCGGGACGCCGCGGACGGCGCCGGTGCTCTGACCGTCTGTGCACGGGAGATCGCGCATGTGGCGTGAGGGTTCAGCGGAGCATCTGGCGTGGCTCGACCAGGTGGAGGAGGACATCCTCGATCCGGCGCTGCCGATCTGCGATCCGCATCATCATCTCTGGGATCGCCACGGCTATCGCTACCTGCTCGACGAGCTGCTGAGCGATCTGGGTTCGGGCCACCGCGTCCTGTCCACCGTGTTCGTCGAGTGCGCCGCCGCGTACCGAAGGACCGGGCCGGCGTCCCTGCGTCCCGTCGGTGAAACCGAGTTCGTCGAGGGGATCGCCCGGGAGGCGCGTCGAGCTGGCACCACCACAGCGGTTTGCGCCGGCATCGTCGGCTTTGCCGATTGTCTGCTCGGCGAGGCGGTGGGTGAGGTGCTCGACGCGCACCTGGCGGCCAGTTCAGCTTTCAGGGGCATCCGCCACGCTGCGGGCTGGGATCCCAGTCCCGACGTGCGCAACTCCCACTCCGGGCCCGGGCGGAACCTCTACCGGAATGCCGCGTTCCGGCAGGGTTTCGCGCAGCTGAGGGATCGGGGCCTGTCCTTCGAGGCGTGGCAGTACCACCATCAGCTGCCGTTGGTCACCGAGCTCGCAAGGCGGTTTCCCGATACGCTCATCGTGCTGAATCATTTCAGCGGGCCCCTCGGAATCGGACCCTGGCGAGGTCGTCGGCAGGAGATCCTCGCCCAGTGGCGCAAGGACCTCGCCGAGTGCGCGGCCTGTCCGAACGTGGTGGCCAAGCTCGGCGGCCTGGTGATGCCCGTGAACGGTTTCGATTTCCACAAGCGGGAGAGACCGGCGTCCTCCGACGAGATCGTCGCGGCCACGGGCGACTGGTACCGTCACGCGATCGACTGTTTCGGCCCGGAGCGCTGCATGTTCGAATCGAACTTTCCCGTCGACAAGGCGAGCGTTTCCTACGGCGTGCTCTGGAACGCCTTCAAGAAGCTCGCGCAGGGCTATTCGACCGCGGAGCGGGCGGCCCTCTTTCACGACACGGCGAGCCGGACCTATCGGCTCTGACGACCCTGACGAATCCGGATCGGGTTCCTGGAGCAGCTGGATGAAGAGATTCCTGGCCATCACAGGCGTCGTGCTGGCGCTCGGAGGCTGCTGGAACGGCGAGAACATGAACATCCGCATGGGTGACGTCTCCCTGGGACAGCAGCTCATCGACCTGAAGCGGGCGCTCGACGAAGGCGCCATCGACAAGGCCGAGTACGAACGCCTGAAGGTCCAGCTCATGGCGACGGCCGATCTCTGCGGGGAAGGTGGATCCGGGGACGACTGAGCCGCGCACCGCAGGTCTTTGGTCCGTGCCGCCGGCTTCTCTATACTCCGCCCCCCGATTCGGCCGCCCCCTCCGGAGCGCTCTCGTGATGCAGGACGCAGACAGCTACGACGTGATCGTCATCGGTGGCGGCCATGCCGGTACGGAGGCCGCGCTCGCCGCCGCGCGCTGCGGTGCGCGGACCCTGCTGCTCACGCAGAGCGTGGAGACCATCGGTCAGATGTCCTGCAATCCCGCCATCGGCGGCATCGGCAAGACCCATCTGGTCAAGGAGATCGATGCGCTCGGTGGCGTCATGGCACGCGCCGCGGACCGCGCCGGGATCCAGTTCCGTACCCTCAATGCCCGCAAGGGTCCGGCGGTCCGGGCGACGCGCGTCCAGGCGGATCGAGTGCTCTATCGGAACGCGATCCGCGAGTTCGTCGAGAATCAGCCCGGTCTCGAGATCTTCCAGCAGGCCGTCGTCGATCTGCGCATCGAGCAGGATCGTGTCACCGGTGTGGTGACCCAGATGGGGCTGGTGTTCGCGGCACGCACGGTGGTCCTCACCACCGGCACCTTCCTCGGTGGTCGCATCCACATCGGTCTCGAGCAGCATGCCGGCGGTCGCGCAGGCGATCCTCCGGCAAACCAGCTCGCAACGCGACTTCGGGCCCTGCCGTTCCGCGTCGCACGCCTGAAGACCGGTACACCGCCGCGGCTCGATGGACGCACCGTCGACTACAGCTGCCTGGAGCCCCAGCCCGGCGACGAGCCGAGGCCCGTCATGTCCTACCTCGGTGATCCGGCCGACCACCCGCGTCAGGTGCCCTGCTGGATCGCGCGGACCAACGCCCGCACGCACGAGATCATCCGTTCGGGTCTCGATCGATCGCCGATGTACTCGGGGGTCATCGAGGGGGTCGGCCCGCGCTACTGCCCGTCCGTCGAGGACAAGGTCGTTCGCTTCGCGGACAAGGATTCGCACCAGATCTTCGTGGAGCCCGAAGGGCTGAGCACGCACGAGCTCTATCCAAACGGGATCTCCACGAGCCTGCCCTTCGACGTACAGCGCGAGCTGGTGCGCTCGATCCGCGGTTTCGAGCGGGCGCACATCACGCGACCCGGCTATGCGATCGAATACGATTTCTTCGATCCGCGGGACCTGCATCACTCCCTGGAGACACGCGCGGTGGAAGGCCTGTACTTCGCCGGGCAGATCAACGGCACCACAGGCTATGAAGAAGCGGCGGCGCAGGGTCTGATCGCCGGGCTCAACGCCGCCCGCCGCGCAGCGGGTCTGACCCCCTGGACGCCGCGTCGGGACGAGGCGTACATCGGTGTCCTGATCGACGACCTGATCCGCCTCGGGACCTCCGAGCCCTATCGCATGTTCACGAGCCGCGCCGAGTTCCGCCTGCTGCTGCGCCAGGACAATGCCGATCTGCGCCTCACGCCCAGGGGCCGTGAGCTCGGCCTCGTGGATGACGAACGCTGGGCGGGGTACCGCCGTCGCGAGGCGGCCATCGCTGCCGGCCTGGAGGTGCTGCGCGGGACGCGGATTTCCGCTGGATCGTCGCTGGCACAGGCGCTCGAGGAGACCTGCGACATCGTCGTGGATCGGGACAGCAGCCTCGAGCAGCTGCTTCGCCGTCCGGAGGTCGGTCTGCGGGATCTGGAGGCGGTGTGCGCGTTCGAAGCGCTTGCGGGCGACGTGGCCGAGCAGGTCGAAGTGCAGGTCAAGTATGCAGGCTACATCGATCGGCAGCGGTCCGAGGTCGAGCGTCTCCAGCGTCAGGAGGAGACCGCCCTGCCCGTGGACCTGGACTACGCCGACGTGGCCGGACTCTCCACGGAGGTTCGGCAGAAGCTCGCGGAGGCCCGTCCCGGCAACCTGGCGCGGGCGGCGCGGATCCCCGGCGTGACGCCAGCAGCCATCTCCCAGCTGATGATCCATCTCAGGAAGCGGGAGCGGATTGCGCGTGATCTAGCGCGTAGCGCGTGACCGACGCCCTGCGAGCACGCCTCGCGCGACAGCTCGAGGCGCTGGGCGCACCGAGCGATGCGCGGGCGCTGGACGCCCTCTGCGGCTGGATGGAGATCCATGGTCGCTGGTCGCGTGCGTTCAACCTGACCGGAACCCGCGATCCGGAGACGCTGATCGATCGGCATCTCGCGGACTGCGCGGCGATCCTGCCGTTCCTTCCGCCGGGACGGCTCGTGGACGTCGGCAGCGGCGCGGGACTCCCGGGGCTCGTCGTGGCCTTGCTTCAGCCGGAGCGACCCATGATCCTCGTGGACTCCCTTGCCAAGCGCACCCGTTTCCTGGAGCAGGCTGCCCGTGAGCTGGGTGCGGATCAGGTGCGGGTGATCAGGGCCCGGGTCGAGCACTGGACGCCCGACGACGCGGTGGCGGGCGTCCTGGTGCGCGCCGTCGCGCCGCTCGCGCGGTTGATCGAACTGCTGGGCCATCTGCTCTCGGCGGACACGCCGCTGCTGGCCATGAAGGGCCCCGGGTGGCAGGACGAGGCACGGTTGCTTCCCGATGCCTGGGCGGTCACGGATGCGCAGGAGTATCGTCTGCCGAGCGCGGACGTGCGACGGGTCCTCGTGTCGGTGCGCGCCGCGGATGGGCGCCAGGGGGAAGCGCCATGACCAGGATCCTTGCGATCACGAACCAGAAGGGTGGCGTGGGCAAGACCACGACCACCATCAATCTGGCGGCGTCCCTGGCCGCAGCAGGGGATGCGGTGCTGCTCGTCGATCTCGATCCACAGGGCAATGCGACCATGGGATCGGGCGTGGACAAGCACGGGCTGGCGGTCACGGTCTGCGACCTGCTCCTGGAGCCCGAGCGACCGGCGACGGATGCCGTCGTGCGCGCCGATGCCGCCGGCTACGACCTGCTGCCGGCGAACACGGACCTCACCGCAGCGGAGGTCGGCCTCCTGGAGCGGCCGGGCCGCGAATTCGTGCTCCGCGAACGGTTGCGCATGCTCGCCGATCGCTACAGCTGGATCCTCATCGACTGTCCGCCGTCGCTGTCGATCCTCACCATCAACGCCCTGACCGCGGCCGACGGCGTCCTGATTCCCATGCAGTGCGAGTACTACGCGCTCGAGGGCCTGTCGGCCCTTCTCGAGACCGTGGATGCCGTGCGTGAGCACAGCAACCCCGGTCTGGAGATCGAGGGGCTCCTGCGGACCATGTACGATCCACGCAACAGCCTGACCCGCGATGTGTCCCGACAGCTGCTCGGCCACTTCGGTGATCGCGTGTATCGCACGGTGATTCCGCGCAATGTGCGCCTGGCCGAGGCGCCGAGCCATGGCCTGCCGGCGCTGGCCTACGACCGCCATTCCCGGGGTGCCGTGGCCTACCAGGCCCTGGCGGCGGAACTGCGGCGGCGGCATCGCCGGGACGACTCGGGCGCGCCGACTCCGGCGCACCCCTCGTCACCATGACGCTCGTGGACGGCGGCAGAGGCCCGGCTATGCGCCGGGTCTTCGAGGGTCGAGGCGCCATGAACGAAGGACGGAGTCGATCATGACATCGCGCAAGCGAGGACTCGGCCGAGGGCTCGACGCGCTCCTGGGGAGCACGCGGCCGCCGGCCGAGCGCGCCGAGGTGCCCGTCGACGCCCCCGCAGCGCCGCAGGGCGAGGCCTCCGATTCGAGTGGCGAGACGGTGGCCGCCGGGCAGGGTGAACGGCTCGTGCGGATGCCCGTCGAATGCCTGCGGCGGGGCCGCTATCAACCCCGCCGCGAGATGGATCCGGATCGGCTGGAGGAGCTGGCCGCCTCGATCCGGGTCCAGGGCGTGATGCAGCCCATCGTCGCGCGCCCCATCGGGCCGGACAGCTACGAGATCATTGCGGGGGAGCGGCGCTGGCGCGCGGCCCAACTTGCCGGACTCGACCGGGTGCCGGTGATCGTCCGGGAGGTGCCGGACGAGGCGGCAGTGGCCCTGGCGCTGATCGAGAACATCCAGCGGGAAGATCTGAACCCCGTGGAGGAAGCGATCGCCCTGCAGCGGCTCATCGACGAGTTCGGGCTCACCCAGCAGGCGGCGGCGGACGCCGTCGGCAAGCAGCGATCGACGATCACCAATCTCCTGCGCCTGCTTCGCCTCACGGGGGCGGTGCGGGAGCTGCTCGAGAGCGGTCAGATCGAGATGGGTCACGCGCGCGCGCTTCTCACCCTGGAGCCCGATCAGCAGCGATCGATCGCGAAGGAGGTCGTGGCGCGGGGCCTCTCGGTCCGGCAGACGGAAGCGCTCGCGCGGCGTCCGACCGACCCGGGACGGGGTCCGGGGCCGAAGCGGACCGTCGATCCCGACGTGGCGAGCCTGGAGCGCCGGCTCTCGGAACAGGTCGGCGCCCCGGTGGCGATCCAGACGGGCTCGGGGGGTGGTGGACGCCTGGTGATCCGCTATTCGAGTCTGGACGAGCTGGAAGGCATCCTCGCCCATATCCGATGAGCGGCGGCCTCCGCGGCTTCCTTGCTCTCGGAAAGGCCGCTCGCCTATAATCCGCGCGCCTCGCAGACCGCGACGACAGCAGCAGCCGGCGCAGCCGCCCTCCCGAGACCCTGACCGACGTGACGCGGGCCCGCGCGTGTCCAGCGCCGGCGGCCCGGTTCGCGGCGGATCCACGGGAGGTTCATGATCCGGCGGGTCATGGATCCCTGCGGTCGTTCGTGAGGTCATGGGGGCCTGAACATGGCGGAGCAGATGCCGCTCGCGTTCCGGGTGGTGGCCCTGCAGGGTGCCGCGGTCGTTCTCGTGGCCCTGGGATGTGCCGTGATGGGCAGCGAAGGGCGGACAGCGCTGCTCGGGGGCCTGTGCGGCGTGGCGCCGAACCTGTGGATGGCGCTGAGGGTGACGCGCGGCTTGAAGGATGGGCGCGAACTCGCATCCGCGGTCGGACTGTTCGTCGCCCAGATCATGAAGCTGGTCTTCATGACGCTGCTTCTCGGGCTGGCCTTCTGGTGGGGCCGACCGATCGATGGGCCGGCGTTCTTTGCCGGATTCATCGTTGCGCTCGCCGCGCATCACGCGGCGCTCGTGATGACGAGCACGGATGGCTAGACCCGGACAGATCGCCCGGCGAGCGGGCGACGGTTTCACTCAACGAAGACGAGGCAGGTCATGGCATCGGGTGGCGAACTCACCTCCGAGGGCTACATCAAGCATCACCTGACCAATCTCACCTATGGTCAGTTCAACGATGCCCACGCCCGGGTTCAGGAAGGGCTGGTCGAGCCCGGCACCTGGGGCATTGCGCAGAATGCCGACGAGGCCGCTGCGATGGGCTTCTGGGCCATCAACCTCGATTCCATGTTCTGGTCGGTGCTGCTCGGCGCCATCTTCCTGTTCATCTTCGGGCGCGCAGCGCGGCAGGCGACCGCCGGCGTGCCCTCCGGGTTGCTGAACTTCGTCGAGGCCATCATCGACTTCACGGACGACCTGGTCCGGGGCACCTTCCAGCATGCTGGCAACGCCCTCGTCGCCCCCATGGCGCTGACGATCTTCATCTGGGTGTTCTTCATGAACCTGATGGATCTGCTGCCGGTCGACTGGATTCCCTATGTCGCAGAGCACCTTCTGCACATTCCCTACATGAAGGTCGTGCCCAGCACGGACCCCAACGTCACGCTCGGCATGGCGCTGGGCGTCTTCCTGCTGATCATCTACTACAGCATCGTCAAGAAGGGAGCCTGGGGCTTCTTCTCGGAGCTCGCGTTCCATCCCTTTCCGAAATGGATGTTTCCGGTGAATCTGGTGCTCGAGGGCGTCAACCTGCTCGCGAAGCCGGTATCCCTCGGTCTGCGTCTTTTCGGAAACCTCTACGCCGGTGAGATGATCTTCATTCTCATCGCGCTGATGTACGGCGGCATCGTGATGGGCGTCGCCGGAGGCGTGCTGCAGTTGGCCTGGGCGTTGTTCCACGTACTGGTCATCACCCTGCAGGCATTCATCTTCATGGTCCTGTCCGTGGTGTACCTGAATCAGGCCCACGACCGGATGGAAGAGCACTGACCGACGCGGCGAACCACGCTTCGGCCTCGATTCGTCAAAACCCATCAACGGAAACACTCGGGAGCAGTCATGGAGTACATCTATATCGCAGCCGCGCTTCTCATGGGCCTCGGTGCCCTCGGCGCATCCATCGGTGTGGCCGTTCTCGGCGGCAAGTTCATCGAGGGCGTCGCGCGTCAGCCCGAGCAGCTGCCGACGCTGCGCACCCAGCTCTTCATCGTGCTCGGCCTCGTCGACGCCGTGCCGATGATCGCGGTCGGGATCTCCCTGTACCTGCTCTTCGCGCTCGCCGGCGGCTGATCCAACGGCCGCCGCAGGCGGCCTGCTGCACCTCCGGACTGGCAGGGGATTCGACCCATGAGCATTGGACTGACGCTGATCGGACAGACGATCGCCTTCTTCGTCTTCGTCTGGATCTGCATGCGCTACATCTGGCCGCCGATCACGGAAGCCATGGCGGCGCGCCAGCAACAGATTGCCGATGGCCTCGCGGCGGCCGAGCGTGCCTCGCACGACCTCGAGCTGGCCCAGAAGCGCGCCACCGATGAGCTGAAGGTGGCGAAGGACGAGGCCGCCGCACTCGTCGAGCAGGCGCGTCAACGCGCCATGCAGATGGTCGAGGAGGCGAAGGACGATGCGCGCGCGGAAGGCGAACGCATCAAGGAGGCCGCGCGCACGGAGATCGAACGGGAGCTCAATCGGGCCCGCGAGGACCTGCGCAAGCAGGTGGCGACCCTTGCCGTGGCGGGAGCCGAGCGCATTCTCGAACAGTCCGTGGACGACAAGGCCCACGCGAAGATGCTCGAGCAGCTCGCTGCCGAGCTCTGAGGAAGAGTCGATCATGGCCGAAATCGCGACCCTTGCCCGCCCCTACGCCCGGGCTGCCTTCGAGGCGGCACGCGAGGATGGTGACGACGGGCTGACGCGCTGGTCGCGCATGCTCGCCCTGCTCCGTGCGGTGACCGGGAACGATGCCCTGGCTCGGGAGCTCGAGGCGCCGTCGCGTTCGGTGGACGCGCGCGCTCAGCTGCTCATCGACGTGCTCGGAGACGAGATCAGCGACAAGGTGCGGAATCTGCTCCGGGTGCTTGCCGCGAACAAGCGGCTCGAGCTGCTCGGCGAGATCGCCCTGCAGTACGAGGCACTCAAGGACGCCTTCGAGCGGACGCTCGAGGTCGAGGTCGTCACGGCTCGACCGCTCTCCGACGATGATGCCGAGCGCCTGCGCAGCGGGCTGGCGAAGCGCTTCGACAAGCAGGTGGCGCTCAGCAGCCGCGTCGATGCCTCCCTGCTCGGCGGCGCGGTCATCCATGCGGGCGACACGGTCATCGATGGCTCGGTCCGGGGCCGGCTCCAGAAGCTTGCGGATACCCTGCGCGCGAACTGACCCGCGGCGCGCGACACGCCTCCTACGAGGCCGATGCACGAATCACGAGGATGGACTGATGCAGCAACTCAACCCTTCCGAGATCAGCGAGATCATCAGGCAGCGCATCGCGTCGCTGGAGCTCTCCACGGAAGCCCAGAACGAAGGCACGATCGTGTCGGTCTCCGACGGCATCATTCGCATCCACGGGCTCGCTGATGCGCGCTACGGAGAGATGATCGAGTTCGACGGCGGCATCTTCGGCCTCGCGCTGAACCTCGAGCGGGACTCCGTGGGCGCGGTGGTCCTGGGCGACTATCAGGGCCTGGCGGAAGGCCAGAAGGCGCGCTGTACGGGCCGCATCCTGGAGGTGCCGGTCGGTCGCGAGCTGGTCGGCCGGGTCGTCGACGCCCTCGGCAATCCCATCGACGGCAAGGGTGCGCTGCACACGACCGAGACCGACGCCGTCGAGAAGGTCGCGCCCGGCGTCATCGCCCGCCAGTCCGTCGATCAACCTGTCCAGACCGGTCTCAAGGCCATCGACGCCATGGTTCCCGTGGGTCGCGGACAGCGTGAATTGATCATCGGTGATCGTCAGATCGGCAAGACCGCGGTCGCCGTCGACACGATCATCAACCAGAAAGGCAAGGGCATGACCTGCATCTACGTGGCGATCGGACAGAAGATGTCCACGATCGCCAACGTGGTCCGCAAGCTCGAGGAACAGGACGCGATGGCGCACACCATCGTCGTCGCGGCGTCGGCATCGACGCCGGCGTCCATGCAGTTCATCGCGCCCTATGCCGGGTGTACCATGGGCGAGTGGTTCCGTGATCGGGGCGAGGATGCCCTGATCATCTACGACGACCTGTCCAAGCAGGCCGTGGCCTATCGCCAGATCTCCCTGCTCCTGCGTCGCCCGCCGGGACGTGAGGCCTACCCCGGCGACGTCTTCTACCTGCACTCCCGTCTCCTCGAGCGCGCATCGCGGGTCAACGTCGAGTACGTCGAAGCGTTCACCAAGGGTGCGGTGAAGGGACGGACCGGATCGCTCACGGCGCTGCCGATCATCGAGACCCAGGCCGGCGACGTATCCGCCTTCGTCCCGACCAACGTGATCTCGATCACGGACGGCCAGATCTTCCTCGAGACGGATCTCTTCAACTCGGGGATCCGGCCGGCCATGAGCCCGGGCATCTCGGTGTCGCGGGTGGGCGGATCCGCGCAGACCTCCTTCATCAAGAAGATCTCCGGCGGCATCAAGCTCGCGCTCGCGCAGTATCGCGAGCTGGCGGCGTTCTCCCAGTTCGCCTCCGATCTCGACGAGGCCACGCGCAAGCAGCTCGAGCACGGTCGGCGCGTCACGGAGCTCATGAAGCAGAAGCAGTACTCGCCCATGAGCGTGGCGGAGATGGGCGTGTCCCTCTTCTCGGCCACCCAGGGGTTCCTCGAGGATGTCGAGGTCGAGAAGGTGCTCGCCTTCGAGGCCGCGCTCATCGCCTACATGCACGAGGAGCACGGCGAGTTCATGAAGCGCATCGACGAGAGCGGCAACTACGACAACGACATCGTCGAGACCATGAAGAGCGCGATCACCCGCTTCAAGGAAACGCGCACCTGGTGAGTAGCCGGGCTCCGCGCTCCGCGGGTCGCGACAGACGAGGTACCCGATGGCCGTAGGCAAGGAAATCCGCACCCAGATCAAGAGCGTGAAGAACACGCAGAAGATCACCAGTGCGATGGAGATGGTGGCGGCATCGAAGATGCGACGCACCCAGGACCGCATGGCCGAAAGCCGGCCCTACGCCGAGAAGATCCGGCAGGTGGTCGGTCACCTCGCGCACGCGAATCCGGAGTACCGCTCGGTCTACATGGTCGAGCGGGAGGTGCGCCGCATCGGCTACATCGTGGTGTCCACGGAGAAGGGGCTCTGCGGCGGTCTCAACGTCAACCTGTTCCGCGCGCTGGTCCGTGACATGCAGGCGTGGAAGGAGCGTGGCGTCGAGATCGATCTCGCGCTCCTCGGCCGCAAGGCCCAGAGCTTCTTCCGCAGCTATGGCGGCAACGTGGTCGCCACGGTCGACGGCATCGGCGAGCAGCCGCGCATGGAGGATCTGATCGGGGGCATCCAGGTGATGCTCAAGGCGTATCGGGAAGGCCGCATCGATCGCATCACGCTGGTGTTCAACACCTTCGTCAACACCATGACGCAGCAACCGACCCTCAATCAACTCGTCCCTCTGCCGCCCACCGATGCGGAGGAGTACCGACACGCCTGGGACTACCTCTACGAACCCGAGGCGAAGTCACTCATCGAGGATCTGGTCACCCGCTTCATCGAATCACAGGTCTATCAGGCCGTCGTCGAGAACGGCGCCTGCGAGCAGGCAGCGAAGATGATCGCAATGAAGAACGCCACGGAGAACGCCGGCGATCTCATCGACGGCCTCCAGCTGCTCTACAACAACGCACGCCAGGCGGCGATCACCCAGGAGATCGCCGAGATCGTGGGTGGCGCGTCGGCGGTCTGACCGCCGGCGGCCGCGCACTCGCTCCAGGCAATCGGGACATCGAGAAGAGGACAGGAAGACATGGCTAGCGGACGCATCGTGCAGATCATCGGCGCCGTCGTCGACGTGGAGTTCGCCCGTGAGGACGTACCCAAGGTCTACGACGCGCTCACGGTGAACGCGACCGGCCTGACGCTGGAAGTGCAGCAGCAGCTCGGGGACGGTGTGGTGCGGACCATCGCCATGGGCGCCTCCGAAGGCCTGTCCCGCGGTCTCGACGTGCAGAACAGCGGTGCGCCGATCTCCATTCCCGTCGGCCAGGAAACCCTCGGGCGCATCATGAACGTGCTCGGGGAGCCCATCGACGAGAAGGGCCCGGTCAATGCCGCGGAAACCGCGCCCATTCATCGTGCCGCACCGAGCTACGAGGATCAGTCCGGCGCCGTCGAGATTCTCGAGACGGGGATCAAGGTCATCGACCTGATCTGCCCCTTCGCGAAGGGCGGCAAGGTCGGTCTGTTCGGTGGCGCCGGGGTCGGCAAGACCGTGACCATGCTCGAGCTGATCCGCAACATCGCGACCGAGCACTCGGGTCTGTCGGTGTTCGCCGGGGTCGGTGAGCGCACCCGCGAGGGCAACGACTTCTATCACGAGATGCAGGATTCGGGCGTTCTGGACAAGATCGCCCTGGTCTTCGGGCAGATGAACGAGCCTCCGGGCAACCGTCTCCGGGTGGCACTCACGGGGCTCACCCTGGCGGAGAAGTTCCGCGACGAGGGCCGTGACGTCCTGCTGTTCGTCGACAACATCTACCGCTACACGCTCGCCGGCACGGAAGTCTCCGCACTTCTGGGCCGCATGCCGTCCGCAGTGGGCTATCAGCCGACCCTGGCCGAGGAGATGGGTGTGCTCCAGGAGCGGATCACCACCACCCAGACCGGGTCCATCACGTCGATCCAGGCGGTCTACGTGCCGGCGGACGATCTCACCGACCCGTCACCGGCCACGACCTTCGCGCACCTCGATGCAACGGTGACCCTGTCGCGGGCGATCACGGACCTCGGCATCTACCCCGCCGTGGACCCCCTCGACTCGACCTCTCGCCAGCTCGATCCGCAGGTGGTCGGTCAGGAGCACTACGAGGTGGCCCGGGGCTGTCAGCAGGTGCTCCAGAAGTACAAGGAACTCAAGGACATCATCGCCATTCTCGGCATGGACGAGCTGTCCGAGGAGGACAAGCTCACGGTGTACCGCGCGCGGAAGATCCAGCAGTTCTTCTCCCAGCGCTTCTTCGTGGCGGAGGTGTTCACGCAGCAGCCGGGCAGCTATGTCACGCTGAAGGACACGGTGCGGAGCTTCAAGGCGATCCTCGACGGCGAGGCCGACGATCTGCCGGAGCAGGCCTTCTACATGGTCGGTACCATCGACGAAGCACGGGAGAAGGCGGCGAAGCTCTGAACCCTCAGGCTGCCGCAAGTCACGACGGAGGCCGGACATGGCCATGACCATTCATTGCGACGTGGTGAGCGCCGAGGAGGAGATCTTCTCCGGGCGGGTCACCATGGTCGTCGCAACCGGCACCCTCGGCGAGCTCGGCATCATGCCCGGCCATGCGCCGCTGCTGTCCGGCATCAAGCCGGGGCCGGTGCGCCTGCTGCTGAACAACGGGGAGGAAGAGACCATCTTCGCCTCCGGCGGTTTCATCGAGGTTCAGCCCGGCGTCGTGACCATCCTTGCCGACACGGCGGTGCGGGCCGAGGACCTCGACGAGGCGGCGGCAGAGAAGGCCATCCAGGAAGCCGAGCGCGCCATGGCGGATCAGTCCAGCGACTTCGAGTACTCGATGGCGGCGGCCCAGCTCGCGGAGGCGGTTGCGCAGCTGCGCGTGCTGCGCATGCGCAAGGGCCGCGGGTCCTGACCCGAGCGGAGCGCCGTGACAAGCACCGAACCAATCGGTACAAGGAGAAGGCAGCCCCTGGCCTGCCTTCTGCGTTTCTGCGAGACGGCAAGGCGATGATGGCGACGACGGCCGCACTGATTCTTGCTGCGGGCAGGGGCACCCGGATGCGCTCGGCGCAGCCCAAGGTCCTGCATCGACTCGGCGGACGGCCGATGCTCGATCACGTGCTCCAGACCGCAGGCGTCGTGACCGACCGCACCCTGGTCGTGGTCGCGCCCGATGCGTCGGACGTCCAACGCCTGGCGACCGAGCGCGGCGCGGTTCCCGTGACGCAGCACGAGCAGCGGGGCACCGGCGACGCCGTGCGCTGTGCGCTCGACGCCGTGGAAGCTGTCGACCGCCTCGTCGTGCTCTGCGGAGACACGCCACTCCTCACGCCCGAGACCCTCCAGCGGCTCCTCGACCAGGTGCCTGCAGGCGAGGTCGGCCTCGTCACGGCGCAGGTCGCCCGCCCGGACGGGCTCGGCCGGATCCTGCGCGATGAGGCAGGGCAGGTCCTCGCCATCATCGAGGAACGCGATGCGTCGCCGGCGCAGCGCGCGATCAAGGAGATCAACGCGGGAATCTACGTCTTCCCAAGGGCGCGCCTCCCGTCCTGGCTCCATGCGCTGTCGCCGGACAATGCGCAGGGTGAGCTCTATCTCACGGACGTGATCGGCCTGGCGGTGCGCGAGGGCCTCGCGATCCACGCCGTGACGGCGACGGACGAGACCGAGATCCTCGGCGTCAACGATCGGCAACAGCTGGCCCTGCTGGAGCGGGCGTTCCAGCGACGACAGGCCCGTGAACTCATGGCTGCTGGCGTGACCCTCCTCGATCCGCACCGCTTCGATCTCCGAGGGGAACTCAGGGCGGGCCTGGACTGTGTCATCGATGTCGGCTGCGTCTTCGAGGGCGACGTCGCCCTGGGTGACGGCGTCGAGATCGGTGCGCACTGCGTCATTCGCGACGCGCGCATCGGGGATCAGGTGCGCATCGCGCCCTTCACGCACATCGAGGGCGCCGAGATCGGCACCGGCGCCCAGGTCGGCCCCTTCGCGCGCCTGCGCGAAGGCACCCGACTCGGTGCCCAGAGCAGGATCGGCAACTTCGTCGAGACGAAGCAGACGCGGCTCGGTGCACGCAGCAAGGCGAATCATCTTGCCTATCTCGGCAATGCGAGCCTGGGCGACGACTGCAACGTCGGTGCCGGCACCATCACCTGCAACTACGATGGCGTCGCCAAGCATCCCACCGAGATCGGCGATGGCGTGTTCATCGGTTCGAATTCCACGCTCGTGGCGCCCCTGAAACTGGGCCCCGGTGCCTATGTCGCCGCCGGTTCCACGGTGACCACCAACGTACCGGGTCAAGCGCTTGCGGTCGGGCGATCGCGGCAACGGAACATCGACCATTGGACGCCGCCCGCGAAGCGCGCATCGTCAGAAGACTGAACAGCCTCGCCAGGCACAGACCTCCACGGGAGAGAAATCACGCATGTGCGGCATCGTCGGAGCCGTCGCTCGTCGACCGGTGGTCGAGATCCTGCTCGAGGGTCTGCAGCGCCTCGAGTACCGAGGCTATGACTCGGCCGGGATGGCGACCATCCGGAGCAGCGAAGAGGGCATCGAACGCCGCCGCACCGTCGGCAAGGTGCAGGAGCTCAAAGCCCTGCTGCGTGCGGAACCCGTCGCGGGGGAGACGGGAATCGCCCATACGCGCTGGGCGACGCACGGAGCGCCGAGCGAACGCAATGCGCATCCGCAGATGTCGGACGCGCGCCTTGCCGTCGTCCACAACGGCATCATCGAGAAT